>JBBQHJ010000034.1:0-22603 GCA_038323865.1 Gemmatimonadales bacterium | reverse complement strand
TTGTCGAGCGACGGTGTGCCTTTCGATGCGGCAAACTCTGCCGCGTATTGACCGGCGCGCTTTCCGAACACGAGCAAATCCGAGAGTGAGTTTCCGCCGAGTCGGTTGGCACCGTGCAGTCCAGCTGCGCACTCGCCACATGCGAAGAGTCCGGGCAGCGTGGACATTTGTGTATCGCCATCGACACGAATGCCGCCCATGACGTAGTGCGTGGTCGGACCGATCTCCATCGCTTCCTTCGTGATGTCGATGCCCGCCAATTGCATGAACTGGTGATACATGCTGGGCAACTTCTTCTTGATGTGCTCAGCCGCGTTGGGGAGCTTCTCCTTGATCCACGAGATGTCGAGATACACGCCGCCATGCGGCGTGCCCCGGCCCGCCTTCACCTCGTTCACGATCATGCGCGCGACGTGATCACGCGTGAGGAGCTCGGGGGGACGACGCGCATCCTTGTCGCCCTGCGTGTAGCGCCAGCCTTCTTCTTCGTTGTCGGCGGTCTGTCCTTTGTAGTTGTCCGGAATGTTCTCGAACATGAACCGCTTGCCGTCCTTGTTGCGCAGCACACCACCTTCGCCGCGCACACCTTCCGTCACGAGGATGCCGCGCACACTCGGTGGCCAGATCATGCCGGTGGGATGGAACTGCACGAACTCCATGTCCTGGAGCGCTGCGCCGGCGAGATAGGCGAGTGCCTGTCCGTCGCCGGTGTATTCCCAGCTGTTGCTCGTGATGCTGTACGCGCGACCGACGCCGCCCGTCGCCATGACGACGGACTTTGCGCGAAACACCTTGAAGCGGCCGCGGTCGCGATCGTACGCGAGTGCACCTGCAACGCGATCGCCGTCCTTGAGCAGCGTGACGACGGTGCACTCCATGTGCACGTCGAGTCCCTGATGGATTCCGTGATCCTGGAGCGTGCGGATCATCTCCAGCCCCGTGCGATCGCCCACGTGTGCGAGACGCGGATATCGGTGTCCGCCGAAGTTGCGCTGGAGAATGCGGCCGTCTTTCGTGCGATCGAAGAGCGCGCCCCACGCTTCGAGCTCGCGCACGCGATCGGGCGCTTCCTGCGCGTGCAGCTGCGCCATGCGCCAGTTGTTGACGTACTGGCCACCACGCATGGTGTCGGCGAAGTGGACTTTCCAGCTGTCACGGTCGTCGACGTTGCCCATTGCGGCGGCCATTCCACCTTCGGCCATTACCGTGTGCGCCTTGCCGAGCAGCGACTTGCAGACGACGCCGACCTTGAGTCCGTTCTGTGCAGCTTCTACCGCCGCGCGAAGTCCTGCGCCGCCAGCGCCGATGATGAGGACGTCGTGATCTACTATCTGATAGTCTGCCATTCTCAGTGTCTGGTTTTCGGTCGGCGCGTCGGGCCAGTCGGCCGGTCAGCCAGCTAACAACAGTATGAAGTGCGGTGACTGGCTGACTGGCCGACTGGCCGACTAAATGAATCGTATATCATGCCAGATCCCCATAGACAGAAGTCGAACGTAAATGTCGGTGAACGCAACCCAGAACAGGCTGGCCCACGCCCAGCGCATGTGACCGCGATTGAGGCAGCTCACGCAGTCGTACGCTTTCTGCCGAACGGGACGTCCGGCGAGCTTGTCCATGTATCCGCCCACGAGATGGCGGAGCGAGTGACAACCCAGCGTGTATCCGCTCAGCAGCACAACGTTGGTGGTGAGCACGAGAGAACCGATGCCGATTCCGAAGTGCTTTACGTTGGACGCATCGGCGAACCAGTAGCCCTTGTACGCATCGCTCGCGAGGATGAGCAGGAACGCGATCGCGAAGTACATGAAGTAGCGATGCACGTTCTGGAGAATCAGCGGAAAGTATCGCTCGCCCAGATAGGACTTCCGTGGCTCTCCAACTGCGCAGCCGGGCGGATCAGCCCAGAACGCCTTGTAGTACGTGCCGCGGTAGTAGTAGCAGGTGAATCGGAAGCCGGCCGGAAATGGAAGAATGAGCAGCGCCGGTGAGATCGACGGAATGAACCACGGCGCCTGCTTCATCCATGCGTGCTCGGAACTCCCCACGAGCAGCGGCGAATAGAATGGGCTGAGGTAACCTCCGAACTCGTAGTGCGCATTCTGGAATGCGGCCCATGTAGCGTAGGCGAGAAAGCTACTGAGAACGACGAATGCACCGACCTGTGGAATCCACCACGCATCGCGCCGGAGGGTCTGGCCGAATCCGCGACGCGTGAGCTGAACGACTTCCTGAGCCATCGAGCACGTACCTCACGCCAATGTTGTTTGGCAAAAGTACGGCGTGGGTGGGAGGGGCGGAACCACGCAATGCTGATGGCGCTGAGAACGGCTGATTTCACCCTCGCGCATCACGACACCACACGTGACCTACTCAGGGAATAGTGGGCGCGAGGTACTTGTGCATCCACGAGAATACGCTCTCATGCCAGCGCTTGCTGTCGAGCGCATTCAGCACCCAGTGGCCCTCGTTCTCGAAGACCAGACCCTCTGTGGGCACACCATTCCGCTTGAGCGCGGTGAACATCTGCAACCCCTGATCAACCGGCACGCGGAAGTCCTGTTGGTTCGTGATGATCAGTGTGGGCGTGCGGATCTTGTCCGCCGAAAGGTGCGGTGAGCAGCGCGCGAAATTCTTGCGCGCTGTCGCGGTCCACGGTGCGCCGCCAAACTCCCAATCTGTGAACCACAGCTCCTCGGTCACGAGCGACATCGACTCGAGATTGAACACGCCATCGTGACTGACCGCGGCCTTGAAGCGATTGTCGTGACCAACGATCCAGTCGACTGCATATCCACCGTAGCTCGCGCCCGCGACACCCATGCGCGAGGCATCGGCGCCTTCAGACTTCGACACGGCGGCAAATACGGCATTGAAGTCGCCCATCACCTTACCGCACCAATCCTGCGAGATCTCATCGACAAACTTCTGGCCGAAACCCGTTGAGCCGCGGGGATTCGGTGCCGCAACGATCCAGCCCTGCGCCGCCCACAGTGATGGATTCCAGCGATTGGACCACGAATCGGCCCAATCACCCTGCGGACCACCGTGCAACATGAACACGACGGGATACTTCTTTGACGGATCGAATCCCGGTGGCTTGATCAGCCAATACTGCACGGGCGTTCCGTTGGCGCCCTTTACGGTCATGCTTACGGGACGCGGGATGTCGAGCGTGGCCAGCAGCGCCGAGTTCTCATTGGAGAGCTGGAACGAATTTCCCTGCGCATCAACGCGGAAAATCTCCGGCGGCGACGTCAGCGTCGACTTCGAGTACACGGTGTTGTTGCGACCAGGCTGGAACGCACCGACCGCGCCGCCCTGCACGATCAGTTTGGGGGTCCCCCCCGCAACCGGCACCGTATACAGGTTGACCGTGCCATTGCTGGTGGCGGTGAACCACACCGTTGCACCATCTGGCGAGAGGTGGAAATCGTCGATCGACAGGTCCGGCGTCTCGAATACGACTTTCTTCAGTCCCGTCGTGCGATCGTAGACGTCGAGATACCACCGATCGGCCTCGAAGCCCGCGCGCCGCTGTGCGCGCACGAGCATCCACTTTCCATCGGGCGTGAAGGTGGGTTGCATGTCTGCCGCGCGATTCGCCGTCGTGATCTTTCGCGCCACGCCTCCCGTAACCGGAACGACGAACACATCGTGGTTCGTCGTCCACATCTCCGAATCTTTCGCATCGCGCTTGGACACAAACGCAAGCTCTCGGCTATCCGACGAGAACGCGATGGCGCCGTCCTCGTAGTTGTGCGGCGGTGAGTCGAAGTCGCCCGGCGTGACATCGCGCGTAACGCCGGTGGCAACATCGGTGACGTAGACGTGATGACGCACGCCTTCCCACCAATCACTCCAATGGCGATACGGAAGCCGCGTGAGCCGGTGCACCTTCACCGGATCTTTCTCGATGGAGTCGCGCACACGCGCCTGGCACGTTTCGTCGGCGCACGCAGGCACGACATCAGCCACGTATGCGATCATGCGACCATCGGGTGACACGATGAGCGGGCCCTGCACGCCAGCTCCCACTTTCGTGAGAGACTTTACTTCCTTGCCGGCCTGGTCGGTGATGTATACCTGCGGCGCGCCATCGCGCGTGGAGATAAACACGATGCGTCCGTCGGGCAGGTAGCGCGGGGTGTCGTCGCCTTTTGGGCTCTCGATCCATGATCTGGCGGGCGTCGATCCATCTGCCGGCACGCGCCAGATGTCGCTGTTACGCTTTCCTGTCGAGAGATCGGTTGTGGTTCGCACGAACAGCACGGTGCGCCCGTCCGGCGATAGCTGCGGATCTCCGACGCGTATCGCGCCGAGCAGGTCGTCGACCTTCATGGGACGCTTCGTCTGCGCGGCGAGCGGTAGCGCGATGACGCAGAGCAGCGAGATCGTTCCTATTCTCATGACACCCTCATTTCACTCTAACGGGACAGTCCTTGAAAAGCTTGCACAGACACTGCGGATTGAAACTGGATAGGGCGGAACCATCGGAACTGCATTCATCAATTGCAGTTACGCAGTATCCGCCCTGCCTGTGTCCCATCCGCCGTGTCTGTGTCAGCGGTTCATTAATTTCACGTCGCGGACGCCCGCTCGGCACGCACATGGCACAACCAGTTGTTGCGATCTTCCGTCTTGCCCGTGACGAGATCCAGGAACGTGCGCTGCAACAGGCGCGTGACCTCACCCATCCGTCCAATACCAACCGTGAGCTTGTCCACGCTGCGCACCGGCGTCACCTCCGACGCAGTGCCGGTGAGAAAGACCTCGTCGGCCGAATAGAGAAATTCGCGCTGGAGCGGCATCTCGCGTACTTCGAGACCGGCATCGCGCGCGAGCGTGATGATGCTGTCGCGCGTGATTCCGGGAAGCAGCGTGCCGTTGGCCGGTGTGGTGAACACGATACCCTTGTGGACGATGAACACGTTCTGCCCCGAACCCTCGCTGATCAAACCGTCCGGGCCAAGCGCAATCGCCTCATCGTACCCATTCGCCAGCGCTTCCATCTTGATGAGCTGACCGCCGAGGTAATTGCCGGCGATCTTCGCCATGGAGGGCGTGGTGTTCGGGGCCATGCGGTGCCAGCTCGAGACGCACGCATCCGCGCCGTTTTCCATGGCGTGATCACCCAGGTACGCACCCCAGGGCCAGCAGGGGATGTAGACCTCCACGGGACTGTCGAACGGCACCATGCCAGCCGCGCCGTAGCCGCGGATGACCATTGGCCGCACGTAGCAGGACTCGAGACCGTTCTTCTCCACGAGCTCACAGCTGGCCGCCACCAGCTCATCGATGGTGTACGGCAGCTCCATGCGGTAGATGCGGCAGGAATTGATCAGCCGCTGGAGGTGGTCCTCCAAACGGAAGATCGCTGGGCCGCGCGGCGTCTTGTAGCAGCGAATGCCTTCGAACGCCGATGAGCCAAACTGCATCGAGTGCGATAGCACGTGGACCGTCGCGTCCTGCCAGCGAATGAACTCGCCTTCGCGCCAGATCCATTCAGTTGCCGTGAGTTTTGCCATGAACAGTTCCCCGCTTGCCAGTCGGCCAGTCGGCCAGTCGGCCTGCTAAAAGCGTTTTTAGTTGACCGGCAGGCCGGCAGACTGGTTGTCTGGCCGACCGAGTTCGTCCCACAGCGTAGCGATCGCGCGCATTCCCGTCCTGAAATTCTCCATGCTCAGCCACTCGTCCGGCGCATGGGCATTCTCTCCGGGAAGGCCGAAACCTACCAGCAGGACCGGCGATCCGAGAATCCGCCCGAAGTCGCCAACCACAGGAATTGAGCCGCCATCGCCGGTGATCACGGGCTCCTTGCCGAACGCCGCCGCCAGCGCGCAACGGGCCGCATCGAACAGCGGCCCTTCGAGGTCCGCCCGCCAGGGACGCCCGCCATGCAGGTGCGTGACGGTCACCTTGACCCCCAACGGCGCCACCTTTTCCACGTGCGCCTTCATCAGCGCCTCGATCTGCGCCGGCTCCTGATCGGGCACGAGGCGACAGCTCACCTTCGCCATGGCCTTGGACGGAAGCACCGTCTTCGCACCTTCGCCGGTGTATCCGCTCAGCAGGCCATTCACCTCACAGGTTGGGCGCGTCCAGAGGCGCTCCAGCACCGAATATCCCGCCTCGCCACCAAGTGCCACCGATCCCGCTTCGGCACGAAAGTGCTCGTCGTCGAATGGCAACGTCTTCATCTGCTCGCGCACCTTGGCCGGCCACTCGCGGACCGAATCGTAGAAGCCAGGAATCGCGATCTTCCCGTTCGCGTCGTGCAGTGTCGACAGAATCTTCGCGAGCGCCATCGCCGGATTCACCACCGCCCCGCCGTAGCTGCCCGAGTGAAGATCCTGCGCTGGACCCACCACATTGATCTCGAAATACGCGAGGCCGCGCAACGACGAGAGAATGCTTGGCAGTCCGGGCGCAAACATCGCCGAGTCGGAGATCACGACATAGTCGCAGGCGAGCTCCTTGGCATGCGCTTCGATGAACGGAGCGAGGTTCATCGAGCCCACTTCTTCTTCGCCCTCCGCCACCACGATCACGTTCGCCGGCAGTGAACCTCGCACGGCGAGATGCGCCTCGAGCGCCTTGATGTGAAGGAACAACTGGCCTTTGTCGTCTACCGAACCACGCGCAAACAGTTTTCCATCGCGCACGGTCGGCTCGAATGGCGGCGACGTCCACAAATCGAGTGGCTCAGCGGGCTGCACATCGTAGTGCCCATATACGAGCACGGTGGGCGCGCCAGCTGGAGCTCCGCGCCACGTGCCGACAACGACCGGATGGCCGGGCGTGGAATGAACCGTCGTCTCGAGGCCCGCAGTCCGCAGCGACGCGGCCGTCCACTCGGCGGCACGCGCAGTGTCGGCGTCATGCTCCGAGCGCGCGCTCACACTGGGAATGCGCAGATACTCGAATAATTCCGCTTTGATTCTCTCCGCGTTGGCGGTGAGATAGTTGTCGAGGTCGGTAGGAACAGATGTCATGGCAACAATCGGAAGTCTGTGAATTTCTGGGTGCTACGAGGTTAATACAGCCATCGTGACCTCGCGCACAGCGCCGCAACGTCTTTGCGCACAGTGTCGTAGATACATTTGGCTTACAGCGGCGTCAGGTCAGTTTGCCGACCCTACCCGGCATACATCCAGAACTCAACATCAATGCCCACATGTACGAGCGCCCTGCAGGACGAACTCAAACAAACGCGTCCATTTACTTCACCGGCGCATGAGGCGTTCGTCAGCATTCTCCGCACCGCGGCCGTGGTCCAGCGTCATCTCGCGCACGTGGTAGAAGGAAGCGGAGTAACGGTCCAGCAATACAACGTGCTACGTATTCTGCGCGGCGCCGGGGAGGTGGGACTTCCCACTCTGGCCATCCGCGACCGCATGGTCGAAGAGGCCGCCGGCATCACGCGGCTCCTCGACAAGCTTGAAGCCGCCGGTCACGTCGTGCGCGAACGCTCCACCCCCGATCGTCGCCAAGTGCTCTGCCGCATCACACCGATTGGCCTGCGTCTCCTCAGCGCGCTCGACGCGCCCGTCGACGGCGCAAACGAAACGGCCTTCGCCGCACTCGACGAGAACGAAAAGCAGAACCTCGTCGAACTACTCGGCGCCGTGCGAGCCAGTTTCGCGGACATCGCGAACTAGTCGCGCTTGGGCCAGCCGCCGCGATAGCCGGTCAGTCGCCACACGCGATGGACGCTCACGGTATCGCGGCCACGTAAGAGAGGAAGAATCTCGCCGCGCGTTACCGTTGTGAAATGCGCGGCGAGCTTTGTCGTGGTCACGGGTGATTGCGACGTGTCGTCGAGCGCGAGCACGAGATTGTCGCCCGTCTTTGCCGTCGCGGCGAAGCCTGGCCAGAGCTCATACTGATTCTTGCGACCAGTGATGCAGGTACAGAAGGTCGTCGGGCGATCCGAGAGCTGGAACGCGAGCTCACTCACGTCCTGATACCGATCACTTCCGATGTACGTCTCGGCACCGCCCGCGCTCAGCTCATCGCGGATATCCGATACGCGATTGGCGAACACGTTCCAGCCTGCAGCGCGTGCAACGGGATCCTTGCGGGCGGGAATTGGAAGAATCGTCGCTATGCCCTGTGTGTAGATCATGACGGACATCAAGCCGGCCAGCCCCATGCCGCGGCGGAGCCAATGATCCGCCTTCGGCATCCACAACGAGACGAGGATGATCGCCGGCACATAGGAGAGCGCAGGCCAGTTCGCTTCGACGGACCGACGCGTCGCACTCAACACAAAGAAGCCAAAGCATCCCATCGCCATGACGGCGAGCATGAAGTACAACTCGTTCTGCGCCTTTTTCAGCGTCTTCCACACGACCATCGCCGTGATGACGAACAGAATGGGCGAGACGAGTGCCAGCTGCCCACCGAACAAGTCGAGCTCACGCTTGAGGAACGATCCCCTCGGCGGCCCGAGTCCGTGCCCCATCTGGAATCGGAACGAGATCCAATCGTGCGCCGAGTTCCACTGGAGCACGGGAATGAACACGATGGTGGCAACGATGCACGCGACGTACGGACCAGGTTCGAGAAAGCGCTCTCGCAGCTTGGGATGAATCATCATCGCCACGAGTAGCGTGACGGGATACAGGATGCTCGTGAACTTCGATGTGAATGCAAAGCCGAGAAACACACCGGCGGCGATCCACCACATCAACGATTGTGAGCTGCCGCGGGGCGACTGAAGCGCGCGAACGAGGAAGTACAACGTGGCGGCACCGGCGGCCAACAATGGCGCATCGGGCGTTGCGAGGATGAGGCCAGAGGCAGCAATCGGCATCACCGCAAACAGCATCGCGGCACGTCGAGCACTTTGCCCACCGCCGAGCCGTCGCGCAACCATTGCGGCAAAGAGTGCGGCCGCGCCGCCGGCGAGCACGGGGAAGAAGCGGATCGTGAGTGTGGATGCCTGGCCGCCAAACACGGCGGCGAGCTTTTCGCCGGCGCCAATCATGTACGCGATTGCCGGCGGATGATCGAAGTAGCCAGTCGCCATGTGTCGCGACCAATCCCAGTAGTACGTCTCGTCGGGATAGGGCGAGAGCAGGATGCCGATGAAGAGCCGAATCAGTGTGGCGGCAATGGTGATGAGTACGGCTTCGCGCCACCGGTCCTTATCGTCTCCGGATGCTGCTGTCTCGCTATCAGTCACGGCGTGTGGGGAGACGGTGGGCGTGTACGCCGCCGCGCTTCGCGGAGTCGTACGAGTGCGTAGATCAATGTCAGCCATATGAACCACACGATGCGTTCGTCAGCGTCGAGCGAGCGCAACATGCCCCAGGTTACGAGTGGAACCGTGAAGGGCAGAAGCGCTCCTTCCGTATTGGCTACGTACCGCTCCGCGACGCGTGTTGCCTTGACACCGCCACCGCGGAGAATCCTGCTGATCTGCACCGACAATTGCTCCGCGGTCGCAGCGCGCCAACCGGGCGCGTACATCAAAGTCCATCCTGCGGCCGTGCGGCCCCACCCATGATGGTCGCTTCCGGCCACCAGCGCGAGGTTCACGCTATCCGCGAGATGCACGATGGCGTCGTGCTGCACGCGTGCCTGCGTGAGCCCTCGCGGCGAGCCGTCGATGATCTCGATGGCGCGCACGCCACCCGATCCGGGGCCTGACGCGCTCACAACCTTGGCGAGATCGCCCGGTATTGTCTCGATGATCACGGGTTCGTTGCCGGGCAGCGTGCTCACGAGACCAAGGGCTGGTTCGTCGATATCGCGCAGGTTCTCGGTGATCAATCCGTGATACAAGCGGTCGGCGTCGAGCACATTCACGTGCTCGCCGCGCCATCCCACTTCAATGGCCGGAATGAGCACGGTGCGGTCACCGGCAAGCACCGGATTGTTCGCCCATCCGTCGCGCGCGCCTTCGAACGTGCGATGATCGCTGATGTACGCCACATCGAAACCGGCATTGGCGTGCCAGGTGCGAACGTCCTCCGGCGTCCAGTCGGGACGACCATCGTGCGAGTACTTGGTGTGCGCATGAAAGTCGACCGCGACGATGTCCGTTCCCTTCTCGAGCCGAGCCATGGGTCGAGGCGCAACGATCATGACGACGTATGTGCCGATCAGGATCACCAGCCCGACACCAATCCGGGCGACTTCACGCAGCAGCCGGCGGCGCGGCGCGATGCTTTGGAGTGACCGGCGGCCCACCAGGGCCCACCAGAGCCCGTAGCAGACGATGACTGTGAGCACAACGGCGATGTGCTGCCCGACGCCAAGCAGCGTGAGTGTGTCGAGTACGTTCGATACCGGCGCGAGCGCCACATATGCCGGCGACTTGACGAGGTGCGCTTCCGATACGCGTTCGTACGTCGCGGCATCGCGCAGCGCGTCAACACGGAATGCGCCGGAGATGAGCACGAGTGCGCCGACCGTGAGAAAGCCCGTCGGCAGCGCGCGAAGGCGGCTGAGGAGGCCGGGCCGAGTTATTGGTGGTGTGCGGTCGGTATGCGGCACGAAGAGAAACGGTGGGGGTCGGTGGACGAAGATAGCCCTTGTCACCCCGAGTGAGACAGTCTGTTTATCATAAGAGATGGCGAGAAAAGCAGATTCCTCGACTCCGCTCGGAATGACAGGTACAGCGCTCGGAATGACAAAGGCACCGCGCTCGGAATGACGCCCAATCACCTCCTTGGCGAAACCAGCCCCTACCTGCTCCAGCACGCGCACAATCCCGTGGACTGGTGGCCATGGTGCGAGGACGCCCTGACGCTCGCGCGTGAACGCGGTGTGCCGATTCTCCTGAGCATCGGATACGCCGCCTGTCACTGGTGTCATGTCATGGAGCGGGAGTCGTTCGAGGACCCCGCGACGGCCGCCGTGATGAATGCGCAGTTCGTGTGCATCAAGGTGGATCGCGAGGAGCGGCCCGATCTCGATGCCATCTACATGCAGGCCACACAAGCCATGAGTGGACATGGTGGCTGGCCGATGACCGTGTTTCTCACGCCGGCGGGCGAGCCCTTTTTTGCGGGCACGTACTATCCGCCCGACGATCGTCATGGAATGCCGAGCTTCCGGCGTGTGCTGGCCGGCATCTCGGAGGCGTGGACGAATCGCACGGACAGTGTGACGCGTACGGCTGCGCAAATGCGCGAGCTGTACGCTGCCAGCACCGACCGTGTCACCGCCTCAGGGGTGCTCGACGAAACACTGTTCACGCGCGCGCATGCTGAGCTCGTGCGTCGCCATGACCGGCGCTTTGGCGGATTCGACGGCGCACCGAAGTTTCCGCCCACCATGGCGCTGGATTTTCTCCTGCGCCAATGGGCTCGCACCGGTGACGCGGACACGCTCGAGATGGTGCGCCACTCCTTCATTCGGATGGCGCGTGGCGGGATCTATGACCAGGTCGGCGGCGGCTTTGCGCGCTACAGCGTAGACGCGTACTGGCTCGTGCCGCATTTCGAAAAGATGCTCTACGACAACGCGCTGCTCGTGCGGCTCGGGGCGCACCTCTGGCAGGCCACGCACGATGCTGAAGTACGACGCGTTACCGAGGAAACGGTCGGTTGGCTTTCGCGCGAGATGACGCATGAGAGCGGCGGTTTCTACTCCTCGCTCGACGCCGACAGCGAGGGACACGAAGGACTCTATTACATCTGGGATGCAGCGCAGCTCGACGCCTTGCTTGGCGAAGACGCCTCACTCGTAAAGGCGTACTGGGGCGTTACGCCCGAGGGAAATTTCGAGGAGCGCAACATCCTCTTCGTGCCGCATGATCCTGTTGCAGTCGCGGCGGCGCAGAGCGTGACGGTGCACGAGCTCGAGACGGCAATCGATCGTGCACGGCGCATCCTCTTCGAGGCGCGAGAAACGCGCATTCGCCCGGCTCTCGACGACAAGATCCTTGCGTCATGGAATGGACTCATGCTGCGCGGCGTTGCCGAGGCAGCGCGTTGCTTCAACGACGATGCCTTGAAGCGACTCGCTGTGCGCAACGGAGAGTTCCTGTTCCGCGAGCTCGTGAATGACGACCGAGTGTTGCGCACGTGGAAGCATGGCTCCGCGCGCATTTCCGGTTTCCTCGAAGACTATGCGGCACTCGGCCTCGGTGCGGTTGCGCTCTATCAGCTCACGTTCGACCGTGTGTGGCTCGATCGCTCGCGCGTACTTGCCGATGCCATCATGGAGCGATTCTGGAGCGAGGACGCTTCCGCGTTCTTCGACACGGCCAGTGATGCCGAACAACTCGTGACGCGGCCGCGGGATGTCACGGACAATGCCATTCCGAGCGGAACCTCGCTCGCCACCGAGTTGCTCCTGATTCTCGGTGACCTGTTCGACGAATCACGCTACACCGATCGCGCACGCCAGATGCTCGAGGCGAGTGTCGAACCTATGGCTCGGTATCCCACCGCCTTTGGACATGCGCTTGGTGCGGCCGATTTGGCCGTGCGCGGTGCATGGGAAGTCGCAATTGTGGGAGACGTACGTGCGCCGGAGTTCGAGGCACTCGTGCGCGTGCTCGCCGACACGTATGTGCCATCACTCGTGCTGGCCGGCGGCGAGGTGGAGGATGACGTCGCGATACTCAAAGGGCGTGCAGTCAGCACGCCCTCGGCATTCGTGTGTCGCAGCTATGTGTGTGATGCGCCGACGTCCGATCCCGCCACACTCCGTGAGCAGCTTACTTACAGACCGGCTCTCCCTCACCCGCAGTAGCGGCGATGGTGTTCGTGGTGTTCACGGCAATGCCGCAGGAGAAGTTCGGGATCATGGAGTGCGTCACGGTTGCGCTCCAATAGCCCGGTCCTATCACAATCGTGGGCGGGTACACGCCCGTGGAATTTCGGAACTTGAGCTTGGTCGTATCGAACGTGACGTATTTCACCGAGTCGGCAAAGAACGCTTCCTCCGCCGTGACGAGGTTGCGGAGATCCGACTTCAGCGACGCGATGTAGGCCTTGTCCTTGGTGGCGGCGAATTTCGGAATCGCAATGGCGGCAAGGATGCCGATGATCACAACAACGATCAGCAACTCAATGAGCGTGAAGGCTCGGCGGGCAGGGAGGCGCACCATTGGGGCTCCGGGCTTTGGCTGGCTGGCGGGAGCGCCGTCAGAGCGGACGCTCCCAAACCTGTGCAACAAGGTCTTGGCCGAAACTATGATATCGGTGCTCTTTTTCAAGCTCGAATCGGGCTGCCTGATAAATTCGCCTCGCTGAGCTGAGCACATACTGGATCAAAGGGTCATTGTTTTTGCCCTGCCGAGCGTGCGAAACGGATGCATTCGTCGACGAGCCGCTGTCAACTATGGGCGAAGCGGCGCTGCGCTGGCGATGTTCTTGTAGACCACGCCGTTCTTCATCACGAATGATGGGCGCTCCATTGCGGTGATGTCCTTGGTAGGGTCACCGGGAACGGCGACGACGTCCGCCCATTTGCCGGCGGCGAGCGTGCCGATGTTCTTGTCCCATCCCAGGAGCTTGGCGCCGTTGAGGGTACCGGCCACGATGCTTTGCATTGGTGTCATGCCGCCCCAAGACACCATCAGCGTAAATTCGCGACCGTTGGTGCCGTGATCGCCGACGCCGGCATCGGTACCGAGGGCGATCGGCACGCCGTTCTTCACCGCAAGCCTCACCGCCGTGCGCATTCCCTGCGCGGCCGCGAGTGCCTTCTCGGCGCGAAGGCCCTTGAGGCGTCCGCTCTTCGCGGCGTTCTCCACAAATTCACCGGCGCTGATGGTGGGTACGAGGTAGGTGCCGTGCTGCACCATCATCTTTGCGCCTTCGTCGTCGAGGAAGGATCCGTGCTCGATGCTGGCGACACCTGCCTGCACGGCGAGCTTGATGCCTTCGGTGCCGTGCGCGTGCGCGGCGACTTTGCGATCGAGCTTCTTTGCTTCGTCAACAATGGCCTGCATTTCCGGAAGCTTGTACTGCGTTGCGCCATCGGCATCGCCTTCTGAATGTACGCCACCGGTTGCGCAGATCTTGATGACGTCTGCGCCGTACTTCACCTGATAGCGCACTGCCTTGCGGCCTTCATCGGGGCCGTCGGCAACGCCGGTGCGATAGTCTGCGTCCTCGAGTCCGGGACGAAAACCATTTTCATCGCAGTGGCCGCCGGTGATGCCGAAGGAGTGACCGGCGTTCTGCATGCGCGGGCCGGTGGCCGATCCAGCGGTGATGGCCTGGCGGAGCGCCATGTCATCGAAGTTCGGTGAGCCGAGCACGCGGATGGTGGTGAAGCCGGCCATGAGTGTCTTGCGCGCATTGTCGACGGCGACGATTGCGCCGTAGCTCGGATAGTCGCGTACGACTGCGTCGTCGCCCTTGGGGTCGGAGAGTGGGCGCCCGATGATGTGTGTGTGTGCGTCGATGAATCCAGGCAGCAGGGTGGCGTCGCCGAGGTCCACAGTCTTTGCGCCATTGGGAATGGTCACTGCGCCTTCGCGTCCCACGGCGACAATCTTGTCGTCGGTGATGACGACGACGCCGTTCTGGATTGGCGCGCTACCGGTGCCGTCGATGAGCCGCGCTGCGCGGAGGACGGTGGTCTGCTGTGCGTTCGCTGAGAGTGTAACCGCAGCAACGAAAAGCAGACCCTTCGCTGCGCTCAGGGTGACAGGAGAAACGCTCATTCAGTGTACCATCCAGTTCTTGGTGGCCTTCCACTTCGTGGGATCGAACAGTGCGGGATCGAGTGCGACGTTGGTCTTGATGTTGGAATATTCTTCGGTGAAGATGAGCTTTCCGTCGCTGTAGACCTCCACGCGCGGCGAAAGCCATGCGCCGCCTTCGCGACGGTAGTTCACGAAGCGCGTGTCCTGAATTTTGGTGGTATCACGCGCATTCACATCGATCATGCGGACGAAGTAGAGATGCTCGGCGTCGATCCAGAATTGCTTGCGCCGTGCTTCGCCATCGCGTGCACCAACGACGATCATGGGCCGATTCTCGAAGCTCGCCATGTGAACGCGTGCGAGATCGAATCCTTCGCCCTTGAGGATTGCCGCGGAGCGGGCGACGGGCTGTGCGTAGATGTCGAAGCCGAGGACGAGGAGTGGGTTGATGGCTTTCTGCGGCGTGATGGGGCGTCCGTTCTGGATGGTGAACGCGCTGTCTCGCATGTAGAGCACGCCGGATCCTGCCCCGGTTGTGTCGAAGTCGATGCGCAGAGTGCCTGGCAGCTGCAGCGCTTCGAACCAGGTGGAGACGTTCCACTTGTCCCCGGCGCCGAGTCGCGACGTCTTTTGTGTGAAGGTCAGCGTGGAGTACCACTTGCCGGCGTAGCGCTCGTGCATGGCCGTGAGGACGTCGGCGCCGGTGCTGTAACTGGCGTTCGTTACGGCCGGAGTGGGCGCGGGGGCGGGTTGCGTTTGCGGCGCGCTGTGTGAGCAACTGGCGAGCGTTGCCAGGCTGATTGTAGCTAGTAGTTGGTGGCGCATGGCACTGAAACGAGGCGTGAAAAAAACAGCGAGTTCTACATGAATGTAAAACTGGCTGTTTTGTTTTTTTCTTGCAGCGACAGGACTACTGTCTTTTGAGCGAGCGTCGGCGTGCAACGCCAATGGCAGCGAAGAGGCCGGTGGCGACGAGCGCGAGGGTGCCGGGCTCCGGCGCGACGAGTCCGCTGGAGATATCGCGGATGTCCTGATCGGAGAGGACGGCGTTGTACGTCGCGATGTAGTCGACGAATCCGCTGCCGAACTCCGTCTGACCCGTGACGAAGTCGTCTTCGAAGAAGCGCGCGATGCCGGGATTGAAGTCGGCGTACTGACCGCCATCGCTGATGAGGTAGCGCTGCACGCCGTTGACGTAGATGCGGAGCGACAGGTCGCTCGCGTCGCGGGTGATGACGGTGGTCGACATGACGCCGGGCACGTAGTCGAGCCCGACAGTCAGGGTGTAGGGATCGAAATCGGCGGAACCGAAATACGAGTACATGCCGTGATCGGAGGTGCGATCCCAGAAATCGACGAGCTTCTGCCAGCCAAGGGCGCCTTGGGTGCCGTCGAAGCGAGAATGGATGACGAGCGAATAGCTCTGGTCATGCGCAAACGCGTTGGACAGCGAGAGGCCGTTGTTGTTGTTGAAGAAGTATCCGCTGGCCGTGAGGAGACCGCCGTCGGAGACGAGGGATGGCCCGCCGTTCTGGTCGGCGAGGGTCCCGTTGAGTCGGTAGATGTGAGACTGAGCGCGCGCTGCGAGGGGGAGAACGGCGAACGCGCTGATCAGCGCAATATTCCGTAGGGCGCGCATGGCACAACCTGCTATGAGGGGGTGGAATAGACAAGCTATTTCTGGCCTAGAACGACGTAAACATTCGGCGCAGCTTCGCTGTTTCTTGGCGCCATCTGTTCTGGTGCCGCCACGGCACGCTCCCTAAGCTTCGGCACATGACCCAGCAGGCTACTTCGTTCGTCCATGGGCTGTTTGCAGGGGAGATTCACGACGACCTCCTCTTTCCGTACCCGGAGCCGCTCACCTCGCGCGATCCGGATGAGTCACGAACGGTCCGGCGCCTGCTCGACGACTTCGCCGGCATGCAACACGATGGCCTCATCGACTCGGCGCGATTCGATGAGGAGGAAACGATTCCTGAGGAAGTCATACGCGCGCTGGCCGCAGCTGGATTTCTCGGGATGAGCATTCCGAAGGAATTCGGCGGACTGGGACTCTCGGCCTCGGCGTATGCGCACCTGTTCGGCGCCGTCTCGAGTACCGACGCTTCCATTGGCGTGCTACTCGGCGTTCACTGCGGACTCGGATCGAAGGCGATTGTGCTTTTCGGCAACGATGAGCAGAAGGCGCGCTACCTCCCGATGCTGGCGAAGGGCGAGACGCTCGCCGCGTATGCGCTGACGGAGCCGGAGACGGGATCCGACGCGCAGCACATCGTCACCCGCGCGACGCAGAACACCGACGGCACGTGGAGCCTGCATGGCCGTAAGCACTGGATCGGCAATGGCCATCGCGCTGGCGTGATCGCGACGTTCGCCCAGACGCAGGTGGAGCGAAACGGGAAGATGGTATCTCGGCCGACGGCGTTCATCATCCGCCCCGACATGCCGGGATTCCGAGTGGTGGGCACTGTGCGAAAGCTTGGGATCCGCGGCTCGACACAAGCCGAGCTCGCATACGAGAATCTTCAGGTGCCGAGCGATCACGTCCTTGGCACGGTCGGCAAAGGGTTCGACGTCGCCGTGCGTGTTCTCAATCAAGGGCGGCTGACGCTCGCCGCAGGATGTACGGCGGGCTCCAAGCGAATACTTGGACAGATGGTGGAGTTCGCCGAGAGTCGTGTGCAATTCGGAAAGCCCATTGCCGACTTCGAGATCACGCAGCGCAAGCTCGCGCGCACGGCGAGTGACATCTACGCATCGGATGCGATGCTCGGCGAATTGGTGCGTCTGGCTGAAACGGCGAACGGCGAGTACGCACTCGAGGCAGCGTGCTGCAAGGTGTTCGCGAGCGAAATGCTCTGGCGCGCTGCCGACGAAATGGTGCAGGTCGGCGGCGGGCGTGGGTTCGTGAAGCCGTATCCCTACGAGCGAATGCTTCGCGACGCGCGCATCAATCGCATCTTCGAGGGAACGAACGAAATTTTGCGCCTGTTCATTGCGCTGAATGGCATTGAGGGGCCGGCAGCGGCATTAAAGGAGCTTGGCGTCGCGCTGAAGAAGCCGCTGCGCAATCTTGGATTGATCACGGAGTTCGCGGCGTCACGGCTCGCATCGCGGCTCGGTGCAACAGCAACGCTCGACATGGAAGTGCACGAGCGGCTGAAGGGACATAAAGCGCACTTCGAGAAGCATGTGGGTGAACTGAAGGATCGCGCCGACGGGCTGATCAGGCATTATCAGAAGGAGATCATCGGGCGGCAGATGGAACTCGAGCGGTTGAGTGACATGGCGATCGAGTTGTTCGCGACGGCGTGTGTACTTGCGCGCACGGATCGGATTCTGATGGAGCGCGGAGAGGCTGGTGCGGAGGATGCTTTGGCGTTGTGCGATTTGTTTGTAGTGGAGGCGGGCCGACGGTTTCGTGCGAGCCGAGGTGCGATTCGGTCGGCGCAGGATGATGGGCGTCGTACGGTGGCTGCTTCGGTCAGGCGCGCGGCGGGATATGCGGTTTCAAGTGTGATTGTGAATGATTGAACTGTGTGAAAGACATGAGAGCGGTTGCGCCTCCGGCGCGGTCGCCGCTGCGCTGGAACGCGAATACGACGGATGGAACGGATTTGACGGATACGGCGGGGCATCGGTGCGCCGGTTCTTTCACCGACGCATCAAAGGCATTCTTTAGACTTTTTGAGAACGGCAGAACTGCGTCACTGTAGAGGAGCGATCCGCTACATCTGCGCCAATCTGCGCCATCTGCGTACCGCGTCGAAGACGCAAACGTAGTTCTGGAGGGGTAAGGTGCAGATTCCTCGACTTCGCTCGGAATGACAAATGATTTTTGACGTATCGGTGCCGATCAAGACTGGCGGTGTTGTGTATCCGGGCAATCCGGAAATAAGCATCACACCCCAACAGGCGATTTCGCAGGGTGCGGGTGCGAACGTGTCGCGGCTCGACCTCGGCTCACATACTGGAACGCACGTTGACTCGCCGAAGCACTTCTTCGACGATGGCGCGGGCGTCGACGCGCTGTCGCTCGAGGTGCTCATCGGGCCGGCGCGGCTCATCGCGTTCGACGATTCGGTGATGAGCATTGGTGAAGCCGAGTTGCGGCCGCACGACCTCACAGGCGTGACCCGCGTGCTCTTCAAAACGCGCAATTCCGCGTGGCTCGCGTCGGGCACGAGTGAATTTCACCCCGACTACACCTACGTCGCACCGGATGGTGCGGAGTATCTCGCGTCGCTTGGCGTGAAGCTCGTGGGTGTGGACTACCTGTCCGTCGAGCAATTCCATTCGGGGCATCACCGCACGCATCGCACACTGCTCGAGCGGGGCATCATTATCGTGGAAGGATTGTTGCTCAGTAGTCCGCCAGATGGTGACTACACGTTGTACTGTCTCCCGATCCTGCTCACGGGATTGGATGGCGCGCCGGCGCGAGCAGTTCTCATTTCGAATTCCTGAGGGAGGCAATCGATACATGCAGCTCGCGATGATCGGGTTGGGCAAGATGGGCGGCAACATGACCGAGCGACTCATGCGCAACGGTCATACGGTGGTCGCATATGATCGCGACGCCGCGACCGTGCAGAAGTACGCGGACAAAGGCGCAAAGCCTGCGAAGGATCTTGGCGACATGATCTCGCTGCTCGCGTCGCCGCGGGTGGTGTGGATCATGGTGCCCTCTGGCAAGCCGACTGACGACACCATCGATGCGCTCGCGAAGACGATGACCAAGGGCGACATCATCATCGACGGCGGCAACTCGAACTACAAGGATTCCGTTGCGCGCGCGGAGCGACTCGCGTCGCAGGGCGTTCAGTTCATCGATTCAGGAACGAGCGGCGGCGTGTGGGGTCTCGAGAACGGCTACTGCCTGATGGTCGGTGGTGACGACGATGCCGTAAAACACTGCGAGCCGATTTTCACGGCGCTCGCGCAGGAGGGCGGATACGCGCATGTGGGCGCGCCGGGCGCCGGCCACTACGTGAAGATGATTCACAACGGCATCGAGTACGGATTGATGCAGGCGTATGGCGAGGGCTATGAGATTCTTGCGGCGTCGAAGAAGTATCCAAACCTCGACCTGGAGAAGATCGCCGAGCTGTGGCAGCATGGCAGCGTGGTGCGGTCGTGGCTCAATGAGCTAGCCGTCGACGCGTTCAAGCAGGATCCGCGCCTCGAGAAGTTGAAGGGCTACGTGTCCGACTCGGGAGAGGGACGTTGGACCATCCAGGAAGCAATTGACCTCGACGTGCCGGCACCGGTGATCACGCTTTCGTTACTCACGCGACTCCGCTCGCGACAGGAAGACTCGTTCGGAGCGAAGGTGCTTGCCGCGCTGCGTAATGAGTTTGGTGGCCACGCTGTGAAGGGATCATGACCGCACCGCGCGGCGAGGTGAAACGCGCGTCTCGTCCAACGAGCATGTTCGGCATGCACGCCGTGCATACCGATCGTGCCGACGCGTGCACGATGGTGATTTTCGGTGCGACCGGCGATCTCACTAAGCGGAAGCTCTTCCCTGCTCTCTATCAGCTTGCCGCCGAGCACTTGCTGGCGCCGAACTTTGCGGTGCTTGGTGTTGGGCGTGAGGCAACGGAGAGCGACGATTCGTTTCGCGAGCGCATGCGCGTTGCCGTGTCGGAATCGGAAGAGGTGAAGCACTTCGACGAAGAAGTCTGGTCGCGATTGGCGCCACGCATTTTCTACTGCGGTGGTGATGCGAACGAAGCGGCCGCGTACGACTTGATCAAGACCAGGCTCGCGGAGATCGAGAAGGATCAGGCAGAGGAGCTGCGCAATCGGTTCTTCTACCTCGCGGTGCCGCCGAGTGTGTTCGAGACCATCGTTCGGCATCTGTCGGAGAGCGGACTGGTGTCGAAGAAGTCGGATCCGCTGGAGCGACCGTGGGCGCGCGTGGTGGTGGAGAAACCGTTCGGGCATAGTCTCGACACGGCCTGTCAACTGAATGCGCTCGTGCTCTCGCTGTTTGCCGAGCATCAGGTCTATCGCATCGATCACTTTCTTGGAAAGGAGACGGTGCAGAACGTGTTGGTGTTCCGCTTCGCGAATTCCATTTGGGAGCCGCTGTGGAACCGGCAGGCGATCTCGCATGTGCAGATCACGGCGGCAGAGGCAGTGGGTGTCGAGGCGCGCGGCAAGTATTACGAGGAAGCTGGTGTCGTGCGTGACATGTTCCAGAACCATCTCATGCAGCTGCTCGCGCTCACGGCGATGGAACCGCCGGCGAGCATGACGGCCGATGCGGTGCGCGACGAGAAGGTGAAGGTGTTGAAGTCGGTGCGCTGGCTGACGCCGGAGACAATTCCAACGAGCGCGGTACGAGCACAGTACGGACCTGGTGCGCTGAGCGGGAATCTCGTGGCGGGTTATCGAGACGAGCCTGATGTCGCGCGTGATTCACAGACGCCGACGTATGCGGCCATTCGCTTTCACATTGACAACTGGCGATGGAAGGGCGTGCCATTTTACCTGCGCAGCGGCAAGCGCATGGCGAAACGGTACTCGGAGATCGCAGTGACGTTCCAGGCGCCGCCGCATCTGATGTTCGGTGGCGAGGGCACGGGTCGTGAGTTGCAGCCGAACGTGTTGGTGATGCGTGTGCAGCCGAACGAAGGGATATCGCTGAACTTTGAGGTGAAGGTTCCGGGCGCGGCGGTGGCATTGACGGAGCAGCTCGAGGTTGCGCCGGTGGATATGGACTTCGCGTACTCGGAGGCGTTTGGGGAAACGAGCGCGCCGGCGTACGAGACGCTGCTGCTCGATGTGATGATTGGCGAGATGACACTCTTCACGCGGAGTGATGAAGTGGAGGCCGCGTGGAAGATCATCGACCCGCTCATCAACTATTGGGAAACGCACAAGGCGACGCCTATGCCGACTTACACAGCTGGCTCATGGGGGCCGAATGAGGGCGACCGTCTCATTTCTCTCGACAATGCGAAGTGGCGGACGCCATAGGCCAGCTCGCTACGCTGTCAGCCCGCGCCTTCGGCGCTGTCAGTAATTGCGGACAGCGAGCGAAGCGATACGGGCTGACAGCGCGCAGAGCGCGCGGGCTCGCCGCCAACTACATCTTCATAAACCCAGACACAATGGCTTCCGTGTTGTGTGCCATGCGGATGCCGTACATGCCATCCAGGCTCTTGAGCTTACCGGCGCCAATGACTTCTGCTTTCGGCGCTGACCACACTTCGGCGCCGTTGATGGAGCAGCTCACCTTGTCGCCCTTCACGCTGAGCGCGATGTCCTGCGTGATTGGATCGCCCTTCTTCTCAGCCTTGTGCACTGTCGGCGCTGGAGCGCCGCGGCCGTTCACCTGGAACGGTGCCGGCCCCATGCCACGCACGATGAACGTGCCGGTGCCGTACGCGGCGCAGTACAGATAGCTCGCGTTATCGGTGCCGAGGTCGTTGCCGCCGATCATGATGCCGTATGGATGTGCGTGGCTGTTCAGGCCCATGAATGCGGGCTCCTTGAACGAGGCCATCACGGTGTAATCGCCGGCGGCCTTGTTGGCGGCGCTCCAATACGTTGTGGCCGGACCGGTGGTGATGTGCAGCGCGTTGCCTTCCTTCATGAACTTGGCGTCGTTGATCGTTGCACCGCCGGTGGCTTCGCGTGCATCGACCTTTCCTTCCCAACCGGCTACGGAAATACCGCCGCCCGCGACCTTGTTCGAGGCGTCCTGTGCACTGGCCACTGAGGCCACGAGTGCGGTCAATACAAGTGCTGTCCCAATCGTGCGGCGCATCTGATTCTCTCCAAAAAAGGGTGGGCAGACCTAACGATACTCCTCAAACTGCTGAATGTGCCATACCGCCGGTCCGAACTCGGCGTACGGCGTCGAGCCAGCCGTTGTGGCGGGCGTTGGCAGAAGCGGCATCGCCCTGCGCATGGAAACTCCGTTCGACACGCCGAAGGTCACTGGTCCCAAGGGCGGGATATACGGAC
>JBBQHJ010000033.1:0-22645 GCA_038323865.1 Gemmatimonadales bacterium | reverse complement strand
TGGTTTCAAGAGCGTGAACGAACAGGCCCCTCGCTCCGCTCAGGACGACAACATGTTCCACTCCGTGTACTGTGGATCACGCCACTTCGCGCGCTCGCTGCGGACACGCTCGAATCGCTCGCCGCACCGATTCGCGATCTTGGAATGCCGTGGACGATCGAGTCACGCACGGGCGACACAACGCCAGGTGCTCGCGCGAGGCAGAGTCGTCGTCTTCCAACGGCGCTGGTAACGACACCAGAGAGCCTCACACTATTTCTCACGCGCAGTGATGTCGCCGAGATCTTTCGTGACGTCCGCGCGATTGTCGTGGACGAATGGCACGAGCTGATGGGCACCAAGCGTGGCGTGCAAATGGAGCTCGCACTCGCGCGACTGCGCACGCTCGCGCCGGCTGCCCGCACGTGGGGCCTCTCGGCGACCATTGGCAATCTGGACACGGCGCTTGATGCCCTCGTGGGACGTCGTCCTGAGCGGAGCGAGGGACCTGTCGTCAAAATTATTCAAGGCGTGGACGCCAAGGAAATCATCGTCGACGCGCTTATCCCACCCATCATCGAGCGCTTTCCCTGGGCAGGACACCTCGGCACGCAGATGGTGCCGCAAGTCGTCGATGCAATTGAAGAAGGGCAGAGCGCAATCGTGTTCACCAACACGCGCTCGCAGACGGAGATCTGGTATCAAGCGATTCTCGCTGCGCGGCCAGATTGGGCCGGCACCATCGCGCTGCATCACGGCTCGCTCGACAGAAAGACGCGTGATTGGGTGGAGAATGGCATGCGCGCCGGCACGTTGCGCTGCGTAGTGGCTACGTCGTCGCTCGACCTTGGCGTTGATTTCTCGCCGGTTGATCGCGTGTTGCAGATCGGAAGTCCAAAGGGTGTCGCGCGATTGCTTCAGCGTGCCGGTCGAAGCGGACATCGGCCCGGTGTGCCGAGTCGTGTGACATGCGTGCCTACGAACGCGCTGGAGTTGCTCGAGGTCGCAGCAGTGCGCGATGGTATCGAGGAGAGGCGTATTGAGGGCCGCTTTCCAATCGAACGCCCACTCGATGTGCTGGCGCAGCACGTTGTTACCGTTGCACTCGGCGGCGGCTTTGTGCCCGAGGAACTGAAGGCCGAGGTGAAGACGACGCGCGCGTACGCCGGCCTCGAGGATGATGAGTGGGATTGGGTGCTGCAATTCGTTGGCACCGGCGGTGAGACGCTAAAGGCATATCCCGAATACGCGCGTCTCGAACGCGAAGGCGAGCGTTACGTGCTGCGCGACAAGGAACAAGCTCGGCGACATCGCATGTCAATTGGCACCATTGTTGGAGATGCGCAGATCGTGGTGCAGTATCTTCGCGGCCGGACGCTTGGTTCGGTCGAAGAATCGTTCGTGGCACGACTGAGGCCCGGTGATCGATTCTTTTTTGGCGGAGTGCCATTGGAGTTTGTGCGTGTGCGCGACATGCGCGTGTGGGTGCGCAGAGCTGCGAATACCAGGGGTGCAATTCCGCGCTGGCAGGGAAGTCGGCTGCCGCTGTCAGATGAGTTGGCATTCATGCTTCGTCGCCGGCTTGGCGAGGCAGCGGAACATTCGTACCGTGGGGCGGAGATGCGCGCGCTGGAACCGTTGCTGGAGCTTCAGCGAAAGTGGTCAGCGATTCCGCATGCGGATGAGATCCTGATTGAGCGCGTGAAGTCGCGCGATGGATGGCATCTGTTCTTCTATCCGCTCGAGGGGCGGTTGGTGCATGAGGGGCTCGCGGCGTTGTTCGCGTACCGCATGTCGCAAGTTGCGCCCATTTCGTTCGTGATGTCGTCGAATGATTGGGGTTTTGAGCTGTTGTCGCCGACGGAGCCACCGTTAGAGCAAGTTAGTGTCATTCCGAGCGCAGTTGGTGTCATTCCGAGCGCAGTCGAGGAATCTGCACTCACGCTGTTCACGACCGACCACCTCGCCGAAGACATCCCCGCCTCGCTGAATGCCGCCGAGATGGCGCGAAGGCAGTTCCGTGAAATCGCCCGTGTGGCCGGTTTGGTGTTTCCTGGTTTTCCGAGATCCGGCAAAACGGCGCGTCAGTTGCAAGCATCGAGCGGATTGTTCTTCGACGTCTTCCAGCGCTATGACCCTGACAATCGCTTGCTTGCGCAAGCGCACCGCGAAGTCCTTGAGCGCCAACTCGAGCGCAGCCGACTCGGTCGCACATTGCAGCGTCTTTCGGAATCGCGAGTAGTGATCAAGGACCTGAAACGATTCTCACCATTGTCGTTTCCCTTGCTGGTCGATCGCACACGGAACAAAGTGTCGAGCGAGAAGTTGTCGGATCGCATCAAGCGCATGCAACTCGCACTGGAGAAGGCCGCGGGATGACAGTGATCAACGTCGCCGGCGAGCAGCTCGAGCTGTGCGCAGAAAAGGCCGTCTATTGGCCCCGCCGACAGATGCTTCTTGTTGCCGATCCGCATTTCGGAAAAGCCGCAAGCTTTCGGAAGCTCGGTGTGTTCGTTCCACGCGGAACAACGCTTGGTGGCACCACTCGTCTCGATCAGCTCATCGCACGACTCGATGTTCGCGAGATCGTTTTCCTCGGCGACTTTCTTCATGCGCGCGAAGGACGAAACGCCCAGACGTTCGAATCATTGGCGCTCTGGCGTGCGAGTCATGCATCAATCCGCATGCAACTGGTGCGCGGCAACCATGACAAGCGAGCTGGTGATCCGCCGAGTGAGGTTGGGATTGATTGTGTTGACGGGCCGTTGATGGCGGAGCCGTTCGCGCTTACGCACCATCCCGTTGCTGTCGCAGGGGCGTACGTTCTTGCCGGTCACGTGCATCCGTGCGCGGTGCTCACGGGTCCAGCGCGGCAGCGCGAGCGACTTCCATGCTTTCATTTCGGACCGGCGACGGGCGTGTTGCCCGCTTTCGGTGATTTTACGGGGTGCGCACCAATCCAGTCGGGTCCGAACGACCGGATCTGGGTCGTGGCTGAGGACGCTGTTCTGCGCGTGGAGGGGTGACCGCATGACCCTGGCGGAGGTTGGGCTGTACATGAAGAAGCTCATTGTCGCCGCGTGCGCGGCCCTGCTTGTCTGTGCCTGTTCGAGCGCGCCCACGGACAGTTCCCCGTCTGGCGTATCTGCACCGATAGCTGACCTGCCTCGATCCCTGACTGGGGGCGAGCAGAAGATCATCTCTGCGGCGAATGATTTCTCCTGGGCGCTCTTCGCGCGGGTCGCGAACACGCCGAAGGACGTCAACGTCTTCGTGAGTCCGTTGAGCGCCTCGATGTCGCTTGCCATGGCGATGAATGGCACCGCGAATTCCACCTATGACCAGATGCGCACGACGCTGGCGTACGGCTCGGCGACCGATGCAGAGATCAATGGGAGTTACAAGAGTGCGATCGCGTTGTTGAGGAGTCTCGATAACACTACGGATATTCGCATCGCGAATTCCATCTGGTACGACAAAGCCTTCCAGGTGAAGCAAACCTTCATCGATGTGAGCAAGGCGTCGTTCGATGCGTCGGTAACGCCGCTGGATTTCAAGAGTGCCGCGTCGGTGGCCACGATCAACGACTGGGTGAATACGGCAACTGTCGGGGCAATTCCCAAGATCATCGACCAGATCGACGCGAGTCAGGTCATGTTCCTGATCAATGCCATCTACTTCAAGGGATCGTGGCGCCAGAAGTTCGATCCTGCGGAGACAGTCGATGCACCGTTCCACGGAATAGCGGGCGACGAGACCATGAAGCTGATGCACCGGATCGGCGCCCTTCGTTTCGTCTACCGTTCTGACCTCGCGGCCGCCGAGATTTTCTATGGCGACAGCGCGTTCTCCATGACGGTCGTCATGCCACAGGGCACGGCAACGATCGACAATGTCGCATCTCAGCTTACGAACAACGCCGCGTGGACCGCGCTGCTCGCGCAGATGAATACAGCGAAAAGAATCGACTTGTTCCTCCCGCGACTCAAGCTCGAATGGGAGCGCAAGCTCAAGCCCGACCTGGTCGCGCTCGGAATGCGTGACGCATTCTCCGACGGTATCGCCGATTTCTCGAGGTTGACAACACAATCGGTGGTCATCTCGGAGGTGAAGCAGAAGACCTACGTCGATATCAACGAAGAAGGAACAACGGCAGCAGCTGTGACGAACACGGAAATATCTGTGACATCGGCTACGCCTCAATTCCGCGTCGAGCGTCCATTCATCTTCGTGATTCGCGAGCGACTGACGGGAACGATTCTCTTTATGGGAAAGATCGTTCGCATGCCCTAGGCATTCGCGAGCGCGAGTTCCGGGGCAATGTGAGATGTAGAAAGCGGACGGCCCGCGTAGTTTGATGGAATGGCGAGGCCGAATGCGTTGATGATGGTGGCGGGAATATCGACGATGTGTGCGTCGCCAAGCGCAGTACCGGCTGAAACGTCTGCGCCCGCGACAATGATGGGGATTGTGCGATCGAGAGGGTGATCGCTCTCGTGATCGTTTGCGACCACCCCGCCGCCGCCATGATCGGCGCACAGCACCAATAGGGTATCGGGTTCCGAGAGCGCCAGTACGGCAATACGTGCAACCGCTGAGTCCAACTCATGTGCTGCCTGGCAATACTGACGTGACATCCAACCGTGCGCGTGCCCGGCACGATCAGCATCCGGCAGGTGGAGGAGAATCAGCCCTCGTCGCTGGCGGCCGAGTGTCGCGCTCGCAGCGTCGACGATTTGCGATGCGCACTGTCCCGAGAATGTTGGCTTCGCGACGCCAAGTCGCTCCGCCAGTGCGCGCGCGAGTCGTCGAAAGAGCAACGGTGGTTCCGCGAGAAATGCGCTGGTGATGTAGCCGGCGCTCTGCAGGCACGCCGGCAACGGCTGCACATCGGCACGTGAGCGAGGAATGTGAAGCCGATCGCTCGTCAGTCCATGGTCCGGGGGGTGGACGCCTGTGAGCAGCGATGCCATCGCCGCGGCCGTGACAGGCGGCCAAACCGTTTGTGCCGTGAGTGTCGAGGCGCCGGCGGCTTGGAGCGAGAGAAGCGTGGGGAGTTGAAGGGTCTCGATGGCATCGGGGCGAAGCCCATCGAGTACTACGAGCACAACGCGCTGGCAGAGTGCGCTATCCATTGGAACTCCGGTGCGGCCCGCGTGGGGCGTCCGGAACCATAACCTGACGTCCGACGGTGACGTCCGTGCATCCAACGCACGTCTCATCTGTAACGTCTAGAGCACGCCGGCACACATGGCGGCAAATCCGTGACGTCGTCATAACACGTGAGTGACAGAGTGGCCGCATCGTCAGGAATGCCGCCACTTCGCGCCGTCTTCTGTACCGACACCTATCCGCCGCAGGTCAATGGTGTCAGCGTCGTTACTGCGCTCTCTGTGCATGGACTCATTGAGCGCGGTTGGGAATGCAGCGTCGTTGCGCCACGATATCCGATAAGTACGCCGAATCCGTTCACGCTCCCGGATCGTGACGACTCCATCCCACGAACCACGCTTCCCAGCTGGCCACTTCCGATGTATCCCGATATCCGCCTGTCATTGCCGATTGTGCAGCGCGTCAACCGGGCCGTACACACGTGGAAGCCGGACATCGTATATGCGCAAACGGAATTCATCATCGGCCGCCTCGGTGCACGTGCTGCGCGGCAACGAGGTATTCCTGTCGTCACCTCGTATCACACCGACTTCGGCAAATACGCTGATGCCTACAGCATGGGCGTGTTGCGCGATCCGATCAATCGATCGCTCACGCGCTTTCATCAACGAGCCGCACGAACGTTCACACCGAGTGAACCGTCCGCCGACGAGCTTCGGCGTATGGGCGTCGATCACGTTGAAGTCTGGGGCCGTGGCGTCGACGTCGACATCTTTTCACCTCGGCGCCGCTCGCAAGGGCTCCGCGCCTCGTTCGACGTCGGTGAGAAAGACATTCTGTTGCTACACGTTGGGCGTCTGGCGGCAGAGAAGGGAGTCGATCGCATACTCGAGGCATTTCGGAGAGCGACGGCACGCAATCCGGGAGCACGAGTGAAGCTCGTCATTGCCGGTTTGGGCCCAAAGGAAGACGAGCTCCGTGCGTCTGCGCCGGAACACTGTCTCTTTCTCGGTCACCTCGGCCGTACGACGAAGCTCCCAACACTCTACGCGAGTGCCGATGCGTTTCTCTTTGCGAGCACCACCGAGACACTTGGCCTGGTGGTGCTCGAAGCGATGGCGAGTGGCCTGCCTGTCATCGCCGCACCAGCTGGCGGAGTGATCGACAATCTGGAACACAATGTGAACGGCATTGCGTACAACCCTGAGTCTGTCGACGAGTTTGCTGACGCCATTGGGCGGGTCATGACTGACGAAGTCACCCGAGCGCGACTGGCAAAAGGCGCTCGCGTTACCGCCGAGCGGCGCTCATGGCACCAGGAACTCGACCGGCTCGACGCGAGCTATCGGGAGGTTATCGAGGTTGCTGCGCGGTGATGCATCACGCGCGCGCTCGATGATGAGCGAGAGTCGTTCGTCGCCAATGGCGATCAGCGTCTCACCCATGGTGAAGGTGCTCATCACTGCAGGGTCGAAGTAGCCGAGTGGCACCCGGTCCGCGGCGAGGGCCACGCGGCGGTTGTGCTCTCGCGTGACCATGAACCCGATCACCTGTTGATGCGCCGCGACGACGGCGGTGTAGCCGCACGCGGGACAGTGCCAGAGGGCTCCACGCTCGAATACGAGCGCGCTGCGACAGTCATCACATGTCATGCGCCAATATATGGTGCGCGAGATTCACGACAAGCCGACAAATCTGTGCCGACACGGTAACAAGAATGGGCATCACGCGTGCGGAGTCGGCACACGCCCGTTACGCATCTGTCGCCAGTGGTTCAACACGCCGTTGCGTTGGGGTACTTGTATGTAACGCGACCCCCGAAGAAGGCGATCATGCTGCTATTGAATCGGCTCCATTCGCGCGACCGGGCGCTGTACGAGGTTCTCGTTCTTCCTCACGACACGCCACTCAGGTGGCGTGCCATCTTTACAACCATCACACACGTGGGCGGTGGGCGAGCAACCGTTGCTGCCGCGCTCGCGCCGTTCGCACTCGCAGACTCGCTCTTCCAGCTCGGCGTTCATGCAACGCTTACGCTGGTGCTGAGCCATTTGCTCGTGCAATTCGCCAAACGACTCGTTCATCGCGACCGACCGTCGCGATGCGGAATCGGACGCGTCTTTGTGGTTGAACCAGACCGATTCTCGTTTCCATCAGGGCACGCGACCGCTTCCATGGCGGTCGCACTCGCATACGCGGTCGCATTTCCAGCGTATGCGCTGCCGCTGATCGGCTTGGCGACAGCAATCGGAATCAGTCGTGTCGCGCTGGGAATGCACTATCCCGGTGATGTCGCGGCAGGGCAGGCACTCGCAGTGCTCACGCACTATGTGCTCGCGTACTTCGGCACATGACGCTTGACCTCGCGGCAATTTCGATGCGCTCATCGATGATTACATGAGAGTTGCCCATATGCCGGCCGTTCCGATGGCTGCGGTCGAAGAAGCGGCCGTTCCGTTACGGACTGCGGACATTGTTCAGGATGAATTTGTGACCTGAGCCGGGGAGCTTGCGTGCGCGCAGCGGATCGTCTCCGCAAGCGCTCTCTCTCACGCAACTCCGATGAACTCACGTATTGCCCTCACTGTCGCCACGCTGGCGGTGGCCGGTACAGCGCTCGCCTGCGGCAGCGACACCATCAACGATCCGGCGGGGACGTCAAACGCCGTCTCGCTTGCCAGCGCTTCCGTCACGCCGGCGTTGATCAAGAACGTCATGAGCGGAGTGTCCGTCTATTCGATGTTGAGCAGCGATGACGTTCTCCCTGGGTCACCGTCATACGTCTTTGGTGGATCGACAGACGGTGCAGGACTCATCAAGAATGCCGATCAGACATTCACGCTCGTGGTGAATAACGAGGACAACTTCTCAGTCTCGCGCGTGACGTTCGACGCAACGTTCAAGCCGGTGAAGGGCGAATACGTGCTGACTTCCGACAACGCGAAATACCGCCTGTGCTCGGCGACACTCGTCACTCCGGAAGAACACGGTTTCGGGCCGCTCTTTATCACTGCCGGTGAGTCGAGCGTGGAGTCGCAGATCTATTCGCTCGACCCCAAAGGCGGCGTCAACTCGGCGCGCGCACTCACGGCACTCGGGCACTGGAGCGCCGAGAATGCGCTGCCGCTGCCGAAGCAAGCGTATTCGGGGAAGACGGTTGTTCTCATCGGCGATGACGACTCGGGCGCGGGTGGCGGACAGGTCGGCATGTACATCGGCAACAGCGTCGGTGATCTCGACAATGGCAAGTTGTACGCATTGACGCGCACCAATGGCAACGTTCGCGAGCGCGACATGGTGGCTGGCCAGATTTACGATGTGCAGTTCAAGGAAATTCCCAACGCATCCACACTGACGGGTGCGCAGATCAATTCGGTCGTCAACGGATTCGGAGCTGTTGTCTTCGGCCGTGTCGAGGATCTCGACTACCGGAAAGGTGGCACTGGCCGCGAGGTGTACTTCGTTGTCACGGGCCAGAACAACAACGGCGTGAATGCGGATAACTCACGCTCCAAGTACGGACGCATCTATCGCCTCGCGCTTGATGCAACAGACCCGACCAAGGGAACGGTCGAAGTCGTGCTCGATGGTGACGACAGAACTGGCCCCGCCAAGCTTATGCAGAATCCGGACAATGTGGTCGCGACGCCGGGCTACCTCTACATCGAGGAAGATCCGAACGAATACGGCGACGAGACACATGATTCGTATCTGTGGCAGTACAATCTCACGACGAAGGAGTTGAAGGTCGTCTTTGAGATCGATCATCGTCGCGCCGCGACGGACTTCGCGAAATACAACAACATCACGGGTACGTACGCCACCGCGTCGACCTCGCCGATGGGCTCGTGGGAGAACTCGGGCATGATCGACATCTCCGATGTCATTGGCAAGCCCGGCACGTTCATGCTCGGCATCCAGGCGCACGGTTGGCACGCTGCTCGTTTCAAAGGTGTTGATGGCGGCGCATTGCGCTCCAAAGAAGATCAGGGCAGCCAGCTGCTCGTACTCTCGGGGCTCCCCCGGTAGACCGTGCCCTCTCGCGCAGTTTTCCTGGTGGTAGCACTTGCAGGCATTGGAGGAGTGATAGCGCTGCGCCCGGCTGCTCACGGACCGTCGGGTGCAACGCGGGCGGTGTCAGGAACGCTGGCAGATATCGCCGTGCTCGATTCATCGCTGATGCGCCTCGTCAGCGCGGCGCATCACGGTGACGCATCCGCGGTGCGGCGCGATCTCGCGGAGGCGCGCGCAGCGTACAAGCGCGCGGAGTGGCTGATTCAGCAGTACACGCCGTTAACGGCGCGCGCATTGAACGGCGAGCCTCAAGACGAGCCCGATGAGGAGCAGCCACGGCTGATCGTGCATCCGACGGGAATGCAAGTGATGGCGACGATGCTTGGCGGTTGCGAAGACAACAACGCGAAGGCGCCTTCTCTCGAGGTGCTCGACTCGATTGCCGAGTTTGCGCGTATGGCACGCGTGCACATTCGCCACGTTCACGACCAGCTGTCTGATGCCGCGATTACCGATGCACAGATCTTCGACGCAGCGCGAGTCGAACTGGCGAGACTGTCGACGCTCGCAATCGCCGGAGTCGATGCGCCAGCGGGCTGTGGTGCAATGCGTGAAACGGCAGAAGCACTGCGCGGTATTCGCAATGGTGTGAGAGGGTATGCGGCGGGATCCAAGGATGCCCGGTTGTTCGATCTGCTGGCGTCACGTGCAGCGCGGTATCTCGATGCGAACGCCACTTTCGCTTCGTTCGACCGGTTCGATTTCATCGTCAGCTTCGCGAATCCACTTGCCGAGCAACTTGGATCGCTCCGTCAGGTACTCGCGATCCCAATCCTGACGGATCGCCGGCCGTTCGTTGCGAGCGTGAACTCCGTCTTCGAACATGGCGCGTTCGAGCCACTCGCGTACTCGGCGCCCGGAACGCCGCAGTCCAACGGGCGGCTCGTCGCGCTGGGCGAGCGCCTGTTCTCTGACACAAGCTTGTCGAACGGGCATGGTCGAAGTTGCGCATCGTGCCATCAGCGTGCACTTGGGTTCACGGACGGCGTGCGGCTGCCGGCGCTGCTGCCGGCGCACACTGCGGAGGTCACTACGCCTGTGCGCAACACGCCGACGTTGATCAATGCCGCGCTCCAGCCTGTCGCCTTCGCCGATGGGCGAGTCGCGTTTCTCGAAGACCAGGTTGCGGCAGTTGTCGCGAATCCGCGTGAAATGGGCGGCAACGCGGCAACGCTCTCACGCAAGACGCGGATCGCCCTCGCGGCGTACGTGCGCTCACTTACGCGACTCGAGTCACGTTTCGATCGAGCAGTTCGTGGCGAGACGTCGCTGATCTCTCCCGAAGAGCGCCGAGGATTCAATCTCTTCATGGGTAGGGCGCGGTGCGGGACATGTCATTTTGCGCCGCTCTTCAACGGAACGCGTCCGCCGGCGTTCGAGGAAACGACAATCGAGGTGATTGGCGTTCCCGCCGTACATGGTGGTCTCGACGGCGATGTAGGCGTCTTTGGTGTGAGTCGCGCACCAATGCAGCAACACGCGTTCCGAGTTCCAACCGTTCGCAACGCCGCTGTCACCGCGCCGTACATGCACAACGGTGCATTTCGCACGCTCGAAGAGGTGATCGACTTCTACGATGCGGGTGGAGGAAAAGGGCGCGGTCTTGCTGTGCCGAATCAGACGCTTCCGAGCGACTCGCTCCATCTCTCGCGCCAGGAGAAACACGACCTGGTCGAGTTCATGAAGGCGCTGACCGATACGACGCCAGCGCACACGCGACGCTAACTGCTCGCGAGTGCCTCGGCGATCTTCTGAAGCGTCGCCACAAGATCGGGCACCTCGGTGAGTACGGGCGCGCACGGATCTGCGCCCATGTGCTCCATGCGCTCAATGGCGTTCATGATTGTGTAGTCTTTTGGATTCAATCCGTCTTGCACTTCGTCCCACACGAGCGGCATCGACACCGTTGCGCCGGGAAGTGGACGCACGCTGAACGGCGCGACGATTGTCTGCCCGCGCCGGTTTTGGAGATAGTCGAGATACACCTTGTCGCCGCGCTTAGTGACGTGACGCGTGATCGTCGCGATGTCTCCCGTCTCTCGCAGGACGAGTCGCGCCAGCAATTCGCCGAGCGTTCGCGACTGTTCATACGTGCAGAGCCGAGCGAGTGGAATCATGATGTGAAGACCCGTCTTGCCGGTTGTCTTCACATAGTGTTGAAGCCCGATCTCATCACACAAGCGGTGCAACACCTGCGCGCAGCGAATGACGTCGCTGAACGGTGCCTCCTTGGGATCGAGATCGATGACGCACCAGTCGCACTGCTCGAGTGAACCAATACTCGACGCCCAGATGTGCAGTGGAATGGAGCCGAGGTTGGCGATGTAGAGCAGGGAGTCTTCGTCGTCGCAGACGAAGTAGTTGACGTTCCGCTGTGTGTCCTCGCTCCAGATGGGATATTTGCGAATCCATTCCGGTGCGAATTCGGGCGCGTCTTTCTGGTAGAACTGCTTGCCATCGATGCCATCGGGGAAGCGCGTGAGCACGAGCGGTCGATTCTTCAGGTAGGGAAGAATCCACTTTGACACGGCGCGGTAGTACTCGATGAGATCGCCCTTGGTGTACTTCTCGGCGGGCCAATAGATCTTTTGGGGATTCGTGATCTGGACGCGTGGTTGAACAGCGGGAGGTGCAGATTCCTCGACTTCGGCTTCGCCTTCGCTCGGAATGACACCTTCGCGCGTCGTCCCGGCCGGGGGCGGAGCCGCGTTCGCTGTCATTCCGAGCGAAGTCGAGGAATCTGCACTTGCGCTCTTGACCAGCCGCTCACAATCCTCCGGACGCTTGTCGTCACGTAGCCGCAGAAACGCGGCATGACGCAACAGTCCATCCGGCGTCAACTCGCGATACTGCACCTCGCACCCGTACCTCGGCTCCGTCCACGTGGTTGTCTTCACATCGGGAATCTCGAATGAACCAACGGGCGGCTCGCACGGGGGCTCTTTGCGAATGATCGGCGCCAACATCGTCATCAGCGCGTTGAGCATCGCGTCATTCATGCCCGTTCCGACGCGCCCGACATAACGGAGGTGTCCATTCACATACTCCGCGAGTTGCAGCGCGCCGATGTGCATGCGCCCGCCTTTCGGTTGCGTATATCCGACAATTACGAAGTCACCGCTCCGTTCGGCCTTCATCTTCAGCCAACTCGGAGACCGACCAGCCTCATAAGTGGACGATGCCTTCTTTGCGATGATTCCTTCGAGCCCGAGCTTGGATACTTCGCGAAGAAACAGCTCGCCTTCACGCTCGAGATGATCCATCGCGCGCACGGCGCCGAGCTTGGGGACCATCTCCAACAGGAATGCGCGGCGCTCGATGAGCGGCATCGGACGTAAATCCCAGTCGTCGAACGCGATGACGTCGAACGCGAAGTATGTGGCCGAGAGTTCTACTGCGGCGTGGCCGATGTCGGTGTCGTTCTGGAGACGTCCGCGCCGTTGCAACCGCGAGAAGCTCGGCTTTCCCTGATCGTCGAGCACAACGACTTCGCCGTCGATGATGCACGAGTCGTACGGCAGTGCCTTCATGGCCTTGGCTACTTCCGGAAAGACGTGCGTGTAATCGTTGCCGTTGCGCGTGAGCAGTAACACGTCATGTCCGCGCTTCGCTGCAAGCAGGCGATATCCGTCGAGCTTCAGTTCGAACAACCAGCCATCGCGAGTGAACGCCGACTCGCTCGGTTCAGCGAGCATGACCTTCACGTTGATCGCATTGACACGCTTCTCTTTTGCCGCCGTGCCCTCGAGCATCTTCAGCAACTTTGCGCCGGGCTTCTCACCATCTTTCACTTGCTCGACCGTCAGACCGGAGAGCACGGATTCCTGATTGAACTCATCGCCCGGTGACTTCACGTAGGCGTCGCGCTCCTTGATGAGCAGCCACTCCTTTTCAGTCTTCTTGATCTTTACGAGGGTCCACTTGCCCTTGAGCTTGTAGCCCTTGAGCTCGAAAAGGAGCTTTCCCTTCTCGAGACCCTCGCGCCAATCCTCGAGCGCGACCCACTCGCCGCGGTCCCACACAATAATCCCGCCGGCGCCGTAGTTCCCCTTGGGGATGACGCCCTCGAAGTCGCCGTACTCGAGCGGATGATCCTCGACGCGGACGGCTAGCCGCTTGTCGGCCATATCATATGAAGGGCCCCGCGGCACAGCCCACGACTTGAGCACGCCATCCATCTCCATCCGGAGGTCCCAATGGAGGTGACTTGCCGCGTGCTTGTGGACGACAAAAAGGCTCCCCGCGGCCGCGGACACGGTGCCGACGGGCTCCGGGGAGGTGTCCGCCGAGCGCTTCGCTCTGTACTTGGCGAGAGAGTCGCTAGCGCTCCCGTCTTGATTCGGGTTATCTTCGGTCATAAGTGTCTTGATGCACTACAACTACGCACGCAGATGAACGCAGATTTCACGCAGATAAGCGCAGATACTGCGTGACTAGAGAAAGAAAGAGCAGGCAAGCTGTTTTTGTCTGTGTTCATCTGCGTTAAATCTGCGCCATCTGCGTGCGTAGTTCCTCGCAGTTCCACAATCGGTGCCCAATCTCATGCCTGCTCGCTCACTCGCCAACGCCACGATCTCCTTCGGACTCGTCTCCGTCCCGGTGAACCTCTATTCATCGGCCGAGTCGAAGTCGAGTGTCTCCTTCAATATGCTGCACAAGAAGTGCGGCGGGCGACTCAAGCAGCAATACATCTGCCCGAAGGACAACAACGAAGTCGTCGAACGCACCGACACCGTGAAGGGCTACGAGTTTGCGAAGGACCAGTACGTCATCCTCTCCAGCGAAGAGCTCAAGGCGCTCGAAGAGAAGTCGACGAACATGATCGACGTCATCGAGTTCATTCCGCTTGCACAAGTCCAGCGCGAATACGTCGACAAGGTCTACTACCTCGGCCCCGACAAGGGTGGTGATCGCGCCTATCGTCTGCTCACCGAAGCGTTGATGGAGACGGGACGCGCTGCGCTCGGCCAGTATGCATCGCGCGGCAAGTCATACCTCGTGTTACTGCGACCGGTGAACGGCATTCTCGCCATGGAAGTGCTGCACTACGCCGACGAAGTGCGCTCCACGAATGAAGTCCCCGTACCCGAAGGCGAAGTGAAAGCGCAGGAGCTCGCGCTTGCGAAGCAGCTCATCGCTGCGGCGTCGAACGACAACTTCGAGCCGTCTAAGTACAAGGACACTGTGCGCGATCGTATTCTTGAGACGATCCAGAAAAAGGTCGACGGCCAGGACATCACCTCGGACACGCCCGCCGAGAGTGGCAGCAAGGTCATTGATCTCATGGAAGCGCTCAAGGCGAGTCTCGCGAACGCCAAGAAGGAAGAGAAGCAAAGCAAGGCGTCATGAAGCTCCTGGCCGGTACGAGCGGCTACGCGTTCAAGGAGTGGAAGGGCAACTTCTATCCGGCTGACATGAAAGACGACGGGATGCTCGGCTACTATGCCGGGCAGTTTCCCGCCGTCGAGATCAACAACACCTTTTATCGGCTGCCGAAGGAGCACGTACTCGCCGAGTGGGCGGCGCAGGTGCCTGATACGTTTCGCTTTTCGATCAAGGCGAGCCAGCGCATCACGCACTTTGCGCGGCTCAAGCCGGAGTGTGCGAGCGCAGTCGAGTTTCTGATGAAGACGACGGCAACGCTCGGCGCCAAACTCGGCCCGGTGCTGTTTCAGTTGCCGCCGAACTTGAAAAAAGATTTCGATCGGTTGCGTCAGTTTCTCGATTGTCTTCCACTTGACCGGCGGTTTACGATCGAGTTTCGGAACGAGAGCTGGTTTGAAGACGATGTGATGGATGCGTTGCGCGCGCGCGACATTGCGTTGTGTATTACGGAGCAGCCGGAGTTTGCTTCGCCTGTGGTTAGCACCGCCTCGTGGGGTTACGCGCGCCTGCACAAGCTGGACTATGCGGCGCCGGATCTATCGGCATGGGCGGCGAAGTTGAAGACGATGCCGTGGTCCGAGGCCTACGTCGTCTTCAAGCACGATGAAGGAGAGGGCTCGGGGCCGCCCGCCGTGCATTCGTTCATGCGCGAGTTCAATAGTTGAAACAGAATGCACAGAAACGGCGGCACAACTGAGGACAGGGCGGAACCTGCGGGTCATTCCGAGCAAAGTCGAGGAATCGGCATTTCCGCTGTTTCATCTGCCGTGTCCGTCGTTCTGCCGCCGTGTCTGTGAATTCTGTTCAGGACTGCGTCCAGATAGAGTGGCCTGAGTGAGCAGAGAAGACGAATGGATCCAAGGCTGGGATCCCACGCCTGGCATCGTATCTGTGTGGGCGGAGTCGACCGGCATAGCGCATGTTTTCCGACGCGTCGCCAACCAGCTGATCCATGAGAAGGAAAGGTTCCGACCGTGGGTCTTGATAGATCGTATTGATGATCTGGGGCACCTCGGCGAACAACTTGGCGACGCGGACTCACGGAAACCGTTTCGCATCGCAGAGCTCGAAGGACCTGGCGCGCTTCGCTATCTCATCAGCGGAGTTGATGGCCGATCGCTCACCGCCGCAATTACAAGCGGCGCGAGCCTCAGAGTCGGAAAAGAACTCCGGTCGTTAAGAGACCTCCCAGAAGGATCCTATCTAGAGCTTCCACCTGAAGAGCAATACCTCGTCGCGACGGGACGCACGTACTTTCGCGACCTCCCATTCGACCAGATCAACCGCCTTCAATTCGATCTCGAGACAACTGGCCTGAATCCGCGGCGCGATCGCGTGTTCATGATCTCGATCCGCTACCACAGCGGCGACACTGAAGTTCTCGAAGCACTCACACACGATGATGCCGGCGAAGCGGAACTCATTCATCGTCTCATGAATCGCGTGGAGACTGCCGATCCCGACGTCATCGAGAATCACAATCTCCACGGTTTCGACATCCCGTTCCTCGACCGGCGCTCGCGCATACTCGGCGTGCCGTTCAAGCTGGGTCGTGTAGGCGGGGCGGGGCTGCGTCAGCGCGGTGCGAGGCGGGGTGTCGCCGCCGGCGACGGAGATGAGCGCCGAAGAATTCGCTTCGTCGCGCCGGGGCGTGAGCTCATCGACACGATGGACGCAGTGCGCCGCCATGACTTCTCGACGCGCACGCTCACGAGCTATGGACTCAAGGCTGTTGCTAAACAACTCGGCATCGCCACGCCCGATCGTGAATACATCCGTGGCGACCTGATATTCACCACGTACCTCGAAGATCCCGAGCGTGTCCGTCGCTACGCCACTGACGACGTCGAGGAAGTCGCGGGCATCTCACGCATGCTTGGCGGACCGGCCTACGCCCTCGCGCAGATGGTGCCGCGCCGGTACGAAAAGCTGTCGGATGCAGGTCCAGCGACTGGTGTAATCGATCCCCTCCTCGTGCGCGCATATGTGCGCTCGAACGCGGCATTGCCCGCGCACGAGGACGGCGACGGTACGCCACACAGCGGAGCTGCACTGTTTCTGTTCGCGAGCGGCGTTGCGCATCGCGTCGTGAAGGCCGACGTCGCGAGTCTGTATCCGTCGCTCATGCGCTCGTTCCAGATCGGACCGGCGCGCGACCGTCTCAATGCGTTGCTCGTGATCGTCGATCGATTGGTGAAGACGCGACTCGACGCGAAGGCGCGCTCAAAGGCCGCGCATCCCGGATCAATTGAGCATCACAGCAACGACGCCATCTCCTCGGCGCTCAAGCTCGTGGTGAATTCAGCGTACGGTTATATGGCGGCGGGCGGCAACCTCACACGCTTCGCCGATGTCCACGCCGCCAACGAAGTCACTCGGCGCGGACGCGAAGTGCTCGGCCTCATGTGCCGTGAGCTTCAAGCGCGTGGTGTCACGTTGCTCGAAGCGGACACCGACGGTGTCTATTTTGCTGTTCCGGAATCGTGGACGGAAGTCGATGAACGTCGTGTCGTCAGCGAAGTCGGTGCACTGCTTCCACCGCTGGTGCAGCTCGAGTTCGAGGGTCGCTATGCGGCGATGCTGTCACACGAGCCAAAGAATTATGCGTTGCTCGGCTACGACGGCACGCTCATCGTGCGCGGTGTTGCGTTCCGTTCGAGTCGTTCCGAACCATATGGCGACAGCTTCATTCGCAAGTCACTCAAGCGTCTACTGACCGGCGACGTTGTGGGAATTCGCTCGCTCTATCTCGAAACAATCGACGCTCTCCGCGCACGCACGCTGCAGACGCACGATGTCTCGTCGCGCGTGCGTCTCACGAAAACACCAGCGCAATATGAGACTGTACGGGCGAAGCGTCGCGAGTTGTCATACGAGGCGCTGATTGCAGCAGGCCGAAAGGAGTGGAGCATCGGCGATCGCATTCGCGTCTACCGCAAGCAAGGCGGCGAAGCGGGCCTGATCAACTCGAACGAAGATGAGAAGCTCGCCGAGTCGCGCCGCGACTACGATGTGGACTACTACGTGAGACTGTTGCGCGACACCTATACGTCGCGCATGGCGCGCGCGTTCTCAGGCGAAGATTTCGCCGCGGTGTTTGCCGACCCCGAGCAGTGGTCGCTGTTTGCACCCGACATCGCGACGATCAAGCCGATTCTGACGCAGCTGAAAACGGGGCCCTGACAAGCGGAGGTACGGTGAGGCTGTCTGTCGCCCTGAGCGCAGCGAGGGGCAACGTACCTAACGCAGTTAAATGATGACGCTCAGTTCGCTGACGCGCGTACTCTGATGGATGCGCCAGTATCACGTCTACATACTCGCCAGCTCATCACGCGACCTGTACATCGGTGTCACGAACGACATAGTGCGCCGAGTGGGCCTGCACCGCGCAGGCAAAAGCTACTACACATGGAAGAATCGGATTCATCGCCTCGTATACTCTGAAACGACAACCAACGTGTACGCCGCCATCACGCGTGAGAAACAACTCAAACGCTGGACGCGCGCACGAAAGATTGAGTTGATCACATCACTCAATCCGGCCTGGGGCGATTTTGCCGAAGGATGGCCGACGTTGGATTACTGAACAGCAGAGGTACGGTGTCCCTCGCTTCGCTCAGGACGATATAGAGCCTGCACCGCACCTCCGCTTCTAACCCTCCGCTCAGCGAGAACGTACTCCGCATGAAGGCGGCAAGTTCGGCGCCTTCGGCCCATCGACATCGTCGTCACGAATCTTGAGGTGCTCGAGACTCCTCAGTCGATCATCCGGCGCCAGATACGGCCCGATCACGCCCGGACGTACCTGGTGATCGTGCAGGGCCGCGCGATAATCCTTCGAGAACTCGTGCCCCGTATTCCGATTCCCTGATTTGCGCGTATCGAACGTCCAGAAACCTTGCACCTTGGCGAGGCCGAGATGCACGGGATCGTACTCGCGACTTCCAACCTGGAACATCGTGTCACGCTCTATCACGGGCGAGAGCATCTGATAGATCGTCGGCACCGAGCCGTTGTGCAGGAACGGAGGAGTCGCCCAGATGCCGGCAAGCGGCTTTGACTTGTAGGCGTCGAGCACCTGTGGGCGGTCGAGTGTTCCAAATCCATCGAGCTGGGCGCGCTGCGCATCTGTGTAGTGGCCATCCGCGTATGCTTTCTCGCGGATCATGGTGCCGAGATAGCTCAGTGCTGCACCGAGCGGCAATTTCGCCGGATCGATCTGCGCGAGATCCTGCTCCATTGCATCGCGTGCTCCGTTCAGCTGCTTCGCGTAAATGGCGACCGAGTCGGGATACTTGGCAACCCGCACAATCTCCGAGCGAAGCCAGACGGTGTCGCGAGCAATCCACTGCTCAGCCACGCGCCGTGCAACGCGGCGTAGATCGATTGCCGTCAGTCCGGTGCGACGGACGTCGACCGTGTTGACCGAGAAGTTGTGGGCGGCATTCGAATCAGTACCAATGTCGTTTGCGCACAACGTGGCAACGATCCACTCCGGCTGATCAGCATTCTTGCCCGGCGCGTTGCGCAGCTTGATGCCCGGCGGCGCAATGTGCGGTCCGTGACAGCCGACGCAGTTCTTGTTGAACAACTTCAGCCCGGAGTCGGCCTTCACCGTGTCGATCTTGCCGAGCATGTCTTCGTTCCACGCGGGTGGCTTGAGCTCCCATAACGTGTGCTCGATGGTGTTGAGATCGTCGATGCGGGCAGACGAACGGAAGCGCTCCGATGGCGGAAGCGGCTTTCCGTATGCATCCATGAGTGCGTAGCGAGCACCGACGCCCATCGCCTCGCCCATGTTGCGCGCCATCGGCTGGCTCACCGACGCATTGTACTGCACCCAATCGAACTTCCAGATATTCCACAGCGCTGGAAAGTTCACCGGGGCATTGCCGACCCGATAATTGTCCGACGACAGATTCTCGGCGAATACTGTATTACCGATACGCGCGAGCGCGTCAGTACGGCCGAATCCTTCTTCAGTTGGTGAGAGACCTCGCCAGATGTTCTCGTTCCAAGCGATGCTCATGAACGTCCAGTTTACCGACCACAGATCCTTATAAAGCTTCCACTTTCCGTCGGAGTGGCCGGTTTGGCGCGCGAAGCGATTGAACTTGAATGGATTCGTCGTCGTCGCCAGCAGCGAGGTAATGAGCGTCGGCAGGAAATGCCCAAAGCTCGCATCAGTGAACGCGTGATTCGCCTGTCCGCCGTCAATGCGCAGCGCCTGCGTCTCGCCATTCTTCGTGACGTTGATCTGCCCCGTGTGGCACGCAGCGCACGTCACGTCGAGAAGCTCTTCGTTGAGCGTCTGATCGAAGTGCCTCGTAAATCCAACGGGGAGACGGTCGGGATTCTTGTCCGTTGGCTGATCGACGAGAAAGCCAAAGCGCGACATCACGGTGGGATCGGAAATCTTGGTACGGCCCCACGGCATCTCGAGGGTCTTGAACCAGCTGTAACGAATGTCCTTGAGGCCGGCGCCCTGCGGCGTGTAGTAGAAGCGCTGCCGCAGCGTATCGTCGACGCCCGCTCCGAATCCATTGCTGGGATAGATCACGCGCGACAGATGTTCGAGCGGCAATGCCCCGCGCTCGCTCTGCACGTACGCGCTCATGAGCATTGCGCCGAGTGATACCGTGCCGAACACAATGAAGCCGACAATCGCCGCGGCCTTCGCCAGCGAGCGTACGGTCAGATTGCCGATCCACGTTCCTCTATAACCAGACGGCACCGGCAGTGGCGCACCGTTCCGCGAATCCGGGAGCGCGGTTGGATCGACAGCAGCATCGGCCTTGTCCGTCTTCAATCGCGCATGCCGACTCGCCGACTCGGCGAACCACCGCGCGCGATTCAAGCTGCCGAGCGGATGGCTCAGTGGAGTGGAGTGCTCGGTGACGTCGATGTAGAAGTTCTGGCACTCGTCATCGGTGAGCCGCCCGTTGCGCTCGAGACTAATCTTGCCGACGGCGTGAAACGGTGCCTGCGTTTCGTGCCACTCGTAGCTTGCGTTTTCCACCCAATAGATGTCGTCGTGCTTCCGGAGATAGCGACGCATCCGGTCCGAGTCGAGAAACTGAATCCCGAACTCGAACTCGCTCATTCGCTGGTCGGAGGTGACATGCCGGATGAGCTCGTCCTTCAGCATGTCGTAGCTCTTCTCAGGCTCGCGCGTCGGATTGTGCTTCAGCGCAGTCGCCGAATACTTCACCGCCTCGTCTGGCCCGTGACGAAATGGCGTGTTGCTCCAATAGCGCCGCGACTGATATGGTCCGAGTGTCTTTCGCTTCTGTGGCGCCGCGCGAACCGCGATCATCAGCAGCCCGATCAGTTCCGACGGCGACAGCGATGCCAGCGCGCCGAGCTTGCCGAGAAAGCCGTCGGCCTCCAAGACGCGCGTGAAGATCGCGAAGGAGTGCGCGTCGTTGATCGGGAACGTCGTCGCGGCGTTCAGCGAGAAGTCGTGCCGAACCGCATCTGGGCCGAGCACGCCCGGTGGACACGCCACGGCAAACGAGATTGCGCGAACGTCCTCCACATAGTCTGCCGCTATTGTGACGTCGGCATTCGCAAAACGAATCGTCACCGGATACGTGCCCGGCTTGGCGAACAATCCCTGTGACAATCGGTCGCGGAGGATGGGGTCTTCAATCGTCTTTGCGAGATCGTAGATCTCGAACGATCCCTTCACGCACACACCCTTGGTGTGCGTGCCGCGCATGATCGGACGGTTCTCTGCCGTTGCCGTGCGTATCTGCGCGTGAAGAATTCCGGCGACAATTTCCTTGATGTCTGCTTCCTCGGTGGGCAGCAGGCGCTCAAAGGTCTTCATCAGGTGTTCTCCCTAATCTCCGTGAGCATGGTCCGCGCCGCGATCAAGTCTGCGGTTCCGAATCCTTCCGTGAACCAATCGAGAACGGGTGCGAGCGTACTCTGAGCTTCAGCAGCGCGGCCCGTTGAAACAAGGACGCGCGCAAGTGCCGTTACGGCACGGAGCTCGAGTGACTTTGCCTCGCGCTCCTTTGCGTACAGCACCGCAGCACGCAGCGCCGTCTCCGCCTCGGCCAGTCGGCCAGCGCGTTCGTGCAACAGCCCGCGGATGCGATACAGCTCATGCACGTACCCCGCTTCCTTTGAGCTCTCGACGTAGGCAAAGCCTTCGTCGATCACGCGTAGCCCGTCATCGATCTTGCCCGCACGCCAGTACGCTTCGGCCACGAGCGAGAGCCACATGGAGCGTACGAGCTTCGCGTTGATCTTGTCCTGGTCGATCAAGCTCTGCTCGAGCAACTGCACGCCACGCTCGACGTCGCCCTTCATGGCGTACGCGGCGCCCTTGAACGAACGACCCCACTCGCGTTCCTGCGCAAACTCGTACTCGATCGCCATGGCTTCGACCTGATCGCCAACCGCAATCGCCTCGTCGGCTTCGCCGCGATAGAGATGAATGCCCTCGGTGATGATGAGCGCAAAGATCAACGTGACAGGCTGTCGCTGTGCACGACTGAGCGCGATGGTTTCGTTGGCGCGCTCCATGGCTCGATCCGGATACCCAGCACCCCAGAGCGACCGGCACGACATTGCCCGCGCCACCATGCCCGGGTCCATGCCGAACATCGTGCTGTACTCGCTATGACGCGCCGGATCGTGCAGCTCACGAGCGCGATTGAGAAGCTCGATGGACGGAACGACGTTGCCCATGAACTCGTTCCACACGCCGTCGATGTGCACCGCCGACATCACGAACGCCGACTCGCCCGACGCATTCGCCTTCACCGTCAAGGTATCCGACTGCTCGCGCACCAGCGGAAGGTCGCCGCGCAGCATGTTGAACAACGCCACATTCCACATCACCGGCACCAACGCCGGCGGATCATTCAACTCGGCGCAGATCTGCCGCGCGCGCGCAAACGTGGGCTGCAGTTCAGGAGCAGCCCAGCCTTTCACGAACCGCAGCGCAAGACCGCGCATGAGATGGAGTCCAAGCTCGAGCTGTAGACGTCCTGCATCTACGGGCAGCTTGGTCACGCCGGCCAGACCACGCTCCGCGAGCGCCAGACATTCGCGGAAAGCGAAGAGCGACGCCGCACGCTGT
>JBBQHJ010000032.1:0-23165 GCA_038323865.1 Gemmatimonadales bacterium | reverse complement strand
TGCCCGTCCCTTTGACCGACACCTGGTGTGGTTTGCCGCTTCTTTTGTGCTCGCCCCCCCCCGGGGCGCCCGCGGCTGCCCGGCCGCCGCCACTGTCAGCCCGCTCGGCGCTGCCGCGCCCTCGCTGACAGCTCGCTAACGCTGTCAGCCCGCTCGCGCTGGGGCGCTCGCTGACAGCAAACAACAGCAACTGCTAAACGCTCAGGAAGTTGGTGGCATCACAAGAGACATCGAACAAACAAAGAGGTCACGATGTCACGTCTTCCTTTCCTTGCTCTTCTCGTGGTACCGGCGGCTTTCCTTGGCACTCGTTCGCCCAAGCCGCTCATTGTGCATGAGTGGGGAACGATCACCACGCACCATCGGCCCAACGGTGCGGTGGTTGGTGGCCTGAATCGCATCGATTCCAAGGAAGTGCTGCCGGACTTCGTGGTGCGATACGAGCCAGAAGTCACGCGCAGCGCGGATCGTCTGCTCAAGACGCCGAGCGGGCCGGGTCGAGCGGACATCACGATGCGGCTCGAAACGCCAGTGATCTACTTCCATGTGCCCGAGGGAACGCGCTTCGCACCGTTCAATCTCGATGTCGACTTTCGGGGCGGCGTGCTGAATGAGTTCTATCCGACGGCGAAAGCATCGCTCGCTATGGATGCGCAACGGCTGAACGACATACAGAAGGCAGGGCCGAACAAATGGGACGGCATCACGTTCAATTCAGCGGTGAAGGGCTCTTTGCATTGGGAGGGCATCACGCTGAAAGACTCCGTCGCGCTTCTGGCAACGAACAACCACACGTGGCTCGCACCGCGCAAAGTCAATTCGTCTGGCGTGCAACTATTTCCGACGCAGAGTGAGCGATACCTGTTCTACCGCGGCGTTGCGCATCTGGATGCGTTGATGCAAACAGAGTTCACCAGCGCGGGACTGACGCTTCGGTCTCCGTCCGATCTTTCATGGATGCCGAAGGCATCGATGCAGATCCCTCGCGCGTGGGTCATGGATGTCCGCGCTGACGGCACTGCCGCGTTTCGGGAGATGCGAAACATTGATATCTCGCGCAACTCGCCATCGTGTGATCTCGCGACCGCTGCACCATTTACGCCTGCTGACTACACGCCGACGAAACTCACCGAGCTTCGTGCAACAATGCGTTCCACGCTGATCGCGTCGGGGCTGAACGTTGATGAAGCAGAGGCTATGTTCGAGACGTGGCGCGAAAGCTGGCTGACCGCGCCGGGCACGCGCGTGCTGTACATGGTGCCGACCGAGTGGACGAACTACTACCTGCCGATGCGTGTGTCGATTCCGGCGGAAATCACACGCGTGATGGTGGGGAGAATAGACATACTAGCCCGCTGACGCTGTCAGCTCACTCGCTAACGCTCGTTGTCAGCCCGTCGAGCGCTTCGCGCCGACTGTCAGCCCGCGCCTTCGGCGCTGTCAGTTGCTGACAGCGAGCGTCAGCGAGTGGGCTTTCTAGGGCTTCTCCGGCGCTATCACTGTATTCGGAGTAACACTGCCCGGCTGCGCCAGCTGATCGCGGCCCTTATCGCGATACGGAATGCCGTGCACCATCCAATCCGGCGCCGCCTTGCCCATCAACTTGTTGTCGAAGAACTGCTGCATGCGCATCGCGATGTCCTTCTGATTCGCACGTGACGCCGGGTTGTGCACGTCATTGTTGTAATCAATGAAGTACACCTCCTTGCCGAGCCGGCGCATGCCGACGAACGTCTCGATGCCCTGATACCAGGGTACCGCATCGTCAGCGTCGTTGTTCATGATGAACAGTGGCGTCGTCACCTTGTCGAGCCAGAACAACGGCGAGTTTTCCATGTAGCGCATCGGATACTGCCAGATGCTTCCGCCAATGCGGCTCTGTGATTTCTCGTACTGGAACGCGCGCGCAACGCCCGAGCCCCAGCGAATGCCACCATACGCGCTGAACATGTCCACCACCGGAGCACCGGCCATTGCGGCCGCGAACATCTGGGTCTGCGTGATCATGTAGAGCGTCTGATATCCACCCCAGCTCTGGCCCTGAAGACCCATGTGCTTCGCATCGACATAACCACGAGCAACGAGCATCTGTATTCCAGGAATGATGCTTTTCATCGCACTCGGTCCAGGATAGCCGACCTCGTAGTGAATGTCCGGCTCGAAGATCAGGTAGCCGTTGCTCACGTAGTGCGTCGGGTTGATGACGTTCCGGCCATTCGGCGCAACGTAGCTGTTCAGGTTATTGCTCAACTGCTCATAGAAGTACGAGATCATCGGATACTTCTTGCTCGGATCGAAGTTCTCGGGCTTGTAGAGCAATCCCTTTTGTTCGTGTCCGTCCGTGCTCATCCACCTCACGAGCTCAACACTTCCCCAGTTGTAATCCTTCTGCTGAGGATTGGCGTCGGAAATCTTTGCGAGATTCGTAAGGCTCGAACCGGTGTACAGGTTCGGGAAATCCGTAAACGTTCCCTTCGTGATCAGATACTGTTCGGCGTTCTTGGCCTTGATGGGTGCGCCCCATGAGACGTCGGCCATCACGACCTTCTCCGGCATCTTGTTGGCGCCGAGTTGGTCGTGATAGAAACCAGCGGCCTTGGTTTCGTCGTCGAGTGCGCGCAACGTGATCGGGCCGTTCGGATCGAGCGCGGTGCTCGTATCACTCGCCGCGCCGCCGCCACCACGACCACCGCGTCCGCCGCCGCCAAGCTGCAGAAGGCGGAACTGGATGTGATTCTTTCTGCCGACGGCATCGGTGACATTCACGGCCGCTTTCGCACCGGTGGGGTCGATCTCCCACAGATCCCAGCGATCGTACACGAGCATGCTCTTGTCGCCCTTCGTCCAGCCGCCAATGCCCCATGCTGGTGCATCGTCGGGTGTGTCGTTCGTCTCCTGCTCGAAGCTCACATCCTTCACCCCACCGGTGACGTCAGTCGTCTTGCCGCTCGCGGTGTTGTACGTGAACCAATGCCCCTTGTCGAAGAACGCGACGTATTTGTCGTCCGGCGAGAGCTGCGCGTTGCCGGTGATGTTCTCCCTGATCGTCTTCGACTTGCCGGTGAGGCCGTCGATCAGGTAGACGTCAGTGCCACCGTCGCCCCACATGCTCTGGATGTTGTAGCGCTCCTTGCTCGTACCGAGGATGATACGGCCGTCGTCGCCGAGATTGACAGTCGGGAGCGAATCGGCGGCGACAATGACGTACTTCTTCGTCACCGGGTAGTAGACGCTCGCATACGAGCGCGAGCGATCGCGCGCCGCATTCAAGCGCTGCGTGGGCTGAAGATGCGGATCCTTGTAGTGCCACAGATCGAACACCGCCTTGCCGGTGAGCGAATCCGCAGGCACCGAGTCCTGGAGGATCGGCGCGATGCCGAACGTCACCGCGTTGCCGGTCTTCGTGAAGCCAACGCCGTTCTCGGCGATGCGCATTCCGGCTGGAACCTGGTTCGCCGCGACGGCGACTGATGCACTGCCGCCCTTCACGGCGCCGTGATACAACGCAAATGCTGCCTTCGTCTTTCCGAATTCATCCTTGTTGGTGACGAACGCGACTTGCGACGCCGAACGATCGAAGGTGAGTGCGCGATAGTCGCCTTGTCCGGAGGCGAGTGTCGTGATGGCGCCGGTGCCGAGGTTGCGGACGTAGACGCCGTCCTTGCCGGTCTGGCGTGAGACGACGGAGTAGCCGAGCACTTTGGCGCTGTCGTCGAAGGCGTAGGTGACGACGTCGGTGATCTTTTCTTCCTGGCCCGTGCTCGTGTTGCGGAGCGTGAGCGTGGTGCCGAACTGTCGGCGCGGCGCGCGCGATGAATCGGTCGGTGCAGCACCGCGGCCCGCGCCACGACCCGCTGCGCTCGAGTCGGCCGCTGCGGAATCTTCGGCGATGTAGGCGACCCATGCGCCGCTCGACGACGGAAGGCGGAACGAGCGCACGCGGGGCACCGCGGTGACCTTGCCGTCAGCCAAGCTCACGATGGAAAGATCGGAGCGGTTCTGCACCGCACCGGCCGTGCGACGATTGCGACCCGCGCGTTCGAACTCAACCTGTGTTGGATAGGTGAGGACGAGTGCGTATCGGCTGTCGGCGGTGAACTCGCCGGCGGCTATTGCGGCGCCTCCGGGTGCGTCTTCAGGATTACCCCCTGCGCGAGGGCGGAGTCCGCCGGGGACGTTGTTGGGGCGGCCAAGATATCCACGCGGAATGTGGAATTCCTGTGCACTACCGGTCGAGCGAAGCACGAGTTCGCCGTCGCCCGCGAGTGGGACGAGCGAGTACATGGCCCACTTGCCGTCATTCGAGATGGCGGCGCCGGTGATGGATTTCCATTTGTCCCAGTCCGCCTGGGTCAGGACCTTTTTCTGGGCGTGGAGTGCGAGCGGAGCCGCGAGAGCGGCAATGCTGAGGAGGGAACGGAAGCGCATGGCCAGGCGGGTGAGAGGCTTTTCTATAGTACGCATTCTCGGTATCGCCCGCTGGCGGCATAAAAAACAAAAGCCGATTCTACATTGTACGGATCGGGAGTGCCGGATTCGCATGCTGAGTGGTCACTCAAGCAGGCCGGCACGGTGTGCATCCAGTACATGCCTAGTGCCGACTACCTCGTGATCGCGCCTCGCGAGTTCAAGGACATGGACACCACCCGGTGTTTCTGGTGCTGAAGTGAGGGTAGATATAGTATTTAATTTATATAGATTAAATACAATATGCTCGACGACACCTTCCTCGCACTCTCGCACACCATTCGGCGTGACATTCTCCGCCATCTCACGGCCGGCGACGCCACCGTCAACGAGCTCGTCGCACTATTTGAGCTGACGCAGCCCAGCATTTCGAGCCACCTCAAGGTGCTCGAACGCGCGCGGCTCGTCACCCGCCACCGAGAGGCGCAATTTCGTCTGGTCCGTCTCAACCTGAGCGCATTTGCTCCGGCGTCGGCATGGCTCGCTGAGCTGAAAGGCTAGAGTGCGCCCTTCGCCGTATCCGGCGCATACGAGCTGAACAACCGGACCAAGCTCTGGCCAGTGCATGAAGAATGTGAGTAGCAACAGGGGACCCACGATGGCTTCGACAATTCCGTGGACCGACAGAGGCACCGCGCCACTCTGATGCAGATGGATTCGTGTGAGCAGCGTCGCTCGATCCGGCGAACGCCGAAGTGGCGAGCAGCTTGCAGAGCACGCCGCTGTTCTCCAACACCCGAGAGGAACGTGTGGCAAGCAAGGAAAAGAAAGGCTCGACGAAGCCCGCCGACCCGGCAACGGTCACGAGACAGCAGCTCATCGATGCGCTGAACGAGGATCTCGCGCGTGAGTATCAGGCGATCATCGCTTACGTCGTGTACTCGCAATCCATCAAGGGCGCGCAATACATGAACATCGCTGACGAGCTCGAGAAGCACGCCGGTGAAGAACTCGCACACGCCATCACCATCGCGAGCCAGATCGACTACCTGGGAGGCGATATCACCGCGGTGCCAAAGCCGGTGAAGACGTCGGATGATCCCAAGAAAATGCTCCAGTTCGATCTCGACAACGAATCAGAGACGATTCGCAACTACCGTCAGCGACTCAAACAGTGTGAGGCGCTCGGCGAATATGCGATCAGTGAACACATTCGCCGGATTCTTCAGCAGGAGCAGGAGCACCTGACGGATCTCGCCGATGCGCTCGGTATCGACCCGCCAGATCCCTCCAAAAAGACGCGCGCAGATTAACGCAGATTGAACGCAGATGAACACCGATAACTGAACACGTGCCACAGAGCTGCGTAGTTTCATCCGTGTTCATCTGCGTAACATCAGCGCCATCTGCGTGCGTAGTTAGAGCCTATTTGAACCCAGCGGCGTTGAGCGCCTTCGCTCCGCCTACAATGGGAATCGAAAACGACGAATGCGCGAGATCGATCGTGAGTTCCGTTCCCGGCTTCGGCCAGAGCGTGAACTCACGGTCGCTCGACATGATCATCACCGCGAGCTGCTTCCCCGCAGGAATGAATTCATCGTCGGGCTCGAGATCGAACGTCAGGTCGTAGAACTTGCCGGGCACGAGTTGCTCGCCCTTGATCTTCGAGTCGTAGTTGCCGCCCTTGGTGAGCGACTTGTAGTTCTGGATGTCCGCCCAGCCGTGATCGACAACGCCAGCATGACTTCCTGATCCAACGCGTGTGGAGTCATATGGAAGCATCACGAGCCATACGCTGAGATTCGCCGCCGCCGCGCTCGATGCAACGCGCAGCGTGATTTTGGGCGTGCCAGAGACATGAACCGTGTCGGTGAGGATCGAGGTCGCGTAGAGCAACCGCGTTGTCGATGAGGCCATCATGGCGTCGGTGCTTCCGCTTTCCGCAACGCTATCGACCAGCTTATCCGTGCCGTTCTTCGCCGCGCTAAATGCGAGACTCGCCACGCCATTGCCGCCCGCGGTCGGATGCAGGAGAACTGGCACCGAACCCGGCACGGGGAATGAGGCGAACGGTGTTGGTGGCAACGGCGGACGGAAGAATCGCGCGCGACGACCGGCGAGTGTCGTATCAACGGGACGCGCCGCTTCGGCGACAACTGCCGGTGGAAACTGTGCTCCAGCATCGCGCACGATCCACACGGGCGGATCCTTCTCGATGCCGTTGTCGACGCCGTACAGGTAGTGCGAGAAGTAGCGATTCAACATCTCAGCTGGCGGATTGCCGCCATGCCCACCCTGATGGAGATACATCGATACGGGAAGACCGCGCGCTTTCATTTCGTCGTAGATGCGCACACTGTGCGACGGAACAACGTTGTAGTCGTTCAACCCGTGCGCGAGCAGTACCGCTGCCTTGATGTTCTTCACGAACGGCAAAAGATCGCGCTTGCTCCAGAAGTCGTTGTAGTCGCCAGTGGCGCGATCCTGTCCCTGCGCAAAGATGCCGTTCTTCCAGAGTTTGTCGCAGTTCGCGCGGCCGGTGCTGTCGCCGCTGGCGATGAAATCGTAGAGGACATCGACGTCTTCACCGAGATAACCACCAGGTGAGCGCACGAGCCCGTTGGAGCGGTAGTAGTGGTAGTACGACGTGTTCGGCGACACGGGCACGACGGCCATGAGACCTTCCACGCCCGTTGTTGCCGCCGCGAGCGGAAGCGTTCCTTCGTACGATGTTCCGATCATGCCGACCTTGCCGGTAGACCACGAGGTGGCGCTGACTTCCTCGTTGCCGGTTTCCGTCGCATAGCCTTTCGCCCGACCATTCAGCCAATCGACGACGAACTTCATTGGAAGACGTTCCGGATCATCGCCTACGGTCGGGCAACCCTGCGAGCGCCCGCTGCCAGGCTGCTCCGAATGCACCACGGCAAATCCGCGCGGCACCCACTCGTTGATGAGTGAGCTTGCGATGCGGGTGCGAGTCGCTTGATAGACCGGCTGCGCCATCTTGCCGCGCGGCTCGGGCGTGTCGTTGAGCTCCTGCTTGACGTTCCAGTTCACCTGCCCGCGCGATGTGCCGGCAAAGTACGGACTCGCGCTGTACATCACGGCGACCTTGAGCCCCTCGGTGTCGGTCTGTCGCGGGCGTGTGACGTCCACGTGCACGCGATCGGGCTTACCGTCGCGGTCGGAATCAAAGTTGGTCTCGACCCAGAGGTCGTAGCGGATCCACGCGCTTGAGTCCTGAAAGGCAGGGATCGTTTGCGCCAAGCCGTTGGTGAAGACGGGGGCTGTTCTCTGCGCCGAGAGTGCGGTGGCGAATGAAAGGCAGAAGACAGGGACGAGGTGGGAAGCGCGAGGGAAGCGCATAGTCGTAGCTCGTGTGTGGGTACTGCGAATGATACGAGTGGGTTGCCCGGAGCGCTGCTTCGCGACAAGCTATGCGCATCCCCTCTCTCCACGAAAAAATGCTGCGGCCAATCCTCGTTTTCTCGCTGCCGGTTCTGATCGGACTGACGATCGGACAAAAACAGGTCCCTCGCTCCGCACAGGACGACTACACTTTTCTCCGTCCGCCGCCGCTCGACTCGGCGTTCATGTCTTCGTACAAATGGCGCAACATCGGGCCTGATCGCGGAGGACGCTCAATCGCCGTGAGTGGCGTGAAGGGACGGCCCAAAGAGGCGTACTTCGGTGCGACCGGGGGCGGTCTGTGGAAGACAACCGATGGCGGCGAGAACTGGGCGCCAGTCACGGACGGCCAGATCAAGTCGTCGAGCGTCGGCGCAGTCGCCGTATCGGAGAGCAATCCCGACATCGTCTACATCGGCATGGGCGAAAGCTGCATTCGCGGCAACATCATGCCGGGCGATGGCATGTACAAATCAACGAACGCCGGCCGCAGCTGGACACACATCGGCTTCGCGAATACAGACGCCATTTCGAAGATTCGTATTCATCCCACAAATCCCGACGTCGTGTTCGCTGCGGTATTCGGCAAGTATGCGGTGCCGAGTGAAGAGCGCGGCATCTTCAAGTCGGTTGATGGCGGAACGACGTGGAAGAAAGTGCTCTACCGCGACGACAAGACCGGCGGCATCGACATCTCGATCGATCGTAACGATCCCAACGTGATGTACGCCGCGCTGTGGGAAGCCTTTCGCAAGGAATACACGATGTCATCGGGCGGACCCGGTTCGGGACTGTTCAAGAGCACCGATGGCGGCGAGCACTGGACTGAAATTACGCGCGCAAAGGGTCTACCTGCTGATGGCGTAGTCGGTCGCATTGGCGTCTCGGTGTCCGGAGCAAACTCCAATCGCGTTTATGCGCTCGTAGAGAACGACAAGGGCGGTCTGTTCAAGTCTGACGACGCCGGCGCATCGTGGACGCTTGCGAACGAGAGCCGGGACATCCGGCAGCGTGCGTTCTACTACACGCATGTCTATGCCGATCCAAAGAACCAGGACGTCGTATACATGCAAAACACGTCGACGTTCCGCTCGGCCGACGGCGGCAAGACGACGACGAACATTGGTGGCGGCACGCACGGCGATCACCACGACATGTGGATCGACCCCGACAATGCGGCGCATCTCGTCGAAGGAAATGACGGTGGTGGTGCCGTGTCGACGAACACCGGCGGCGCGTGGACGGCGCAGGATTTTCCAACGGAGCAGTTCTATCACGTCGCGCTGACGAAACACATTCCGTATCACGTGTGCGGCGCGCAGCAGGACAACTCGACGCTCTGCACGCCATTCAATTGGAACGCCGGTGCCTTCGGCACGGCTGGAGGTGCGGGGCGCGGGGGGCGAGGAGGAGCAGGTCGAGGCGCGGGTGGGGGGCGCGGTGGCGACTCAGCCGCCACACCGGCACTCGGCGCCAACGACATCACGCTCGGCGGCATGAGCCAGTCGTATCAAGCCGGTGGCGGCGAGCCGGGCTACATCGCGCCCGACCCACTCGATCCCGATCTTCTGTATTCGGGCACGAACAACGGCGGGTACGTCGACAAGTTCAATCGTCGTCTCGATACGCATCGCGAGGTGAATCCGTATCCGTGGTTCTATTCGGGTGAGCCGAGCAAGGATATCAAGGAGCGGTGGCAGTGGACGTTCCCGATCCTGTTCTCGAGCATCGAACCGCACACGTTGTATGTGTCGTCGCAGCGGTTGTGGAAGACGACGAACGGTGGACGCTCGTGGACGGCAATCAGCGGCGACCTTACGCGCCATGATCCGAACACGATGGGTCATTCCGGCGGACCGATCACCGGTGACATGAATGGCCCTGAGGTCTATGGTGTCATCTTTTCCGTCGCGCCGGGCAAGAAGAACATCAACACGATCTGGACCGGAAGTGATGATGGTCTCGTGCATGTCACGCGCGATGGCGGAAAGACGTGGACGAATGTGACGCCGAAGGACATGCCGAGCTTCGGGCGTGTTTCGCAGATCGATGCGTCGGCGTTCAGTGACGGTGCGGCATATGTGTCTGTGCGCTTGCCGCTGATGAACGACCAGACGCCGTATCTCTGGAAGACGAAAGACTACGGCAAGACGTGGACGAAGATCGTGAATGGCATTCGTGCCGACGATTATATGCACGTGATTCGCGAAGACCCGATGCGTGCGGGCCTGTTGTACTCGGGCGGGCAGCACGGCTCATACATGTCGTATGACGATGGCGCGAACTGGGAATCGTTGCGGCTCAACATGCCGGACACACCGGTGAGCGACATCATGGCGACGGACAATGAGCTCGTGATCTCGACGCATGGTCGCGGCTTCTGGGTGCTCGACAACATCGGACCAATCCGTCAGGTAAATGCGAGCGTGCTCGCTGCCGAGTCGTTTGTGTTCAATGCACCTGTTGCCGTGCGTGGTGGGTCGGGTGCGACGGTCACGTGGATCACCAAGACTGCGCCGAAGGTGGCCAAGCTCGAGATTCTTGATTCGACGAACGCAGTTCTGCGCACGTTCGAGCCGGATACGACGCGCCCCGATACAACGGGCGGCCGTGGCGGTGCGCCGGCAGCGGGCCGAGGTGGGCGTGGCGGCGGCGGTGGGCCGTTCCTGGCAAAGAATGTCGGGATGAATCGGCTCACGTGGGATCTGCGCACTACGCCAATCGCGAGTTTTCCTGGAATGATTCTGTGGGGCGCGTCCACGCAGGGCCCGTACGTGCCGCCGGGCCGCTACACGGCGAAGCTGACGATTGACGGACGCGCGATGACGACGCCGTTGGTGGTAAAGCGCAATCCGTTGTTGACTGATGTGAGCGATGCGGATTTGCGCGCGCAGTACGCATTCGCAAAGAAGATTCGCGACAAGGCGAATGAGGCGAATGAGTCGGTGATCGGAATTCGTCGCGTGAAGTCGCAGCTCGCTGATCGCGAGAAGAAGTCGGACGACGCGACGCTCAAGAAGCTCGGCGACACGCTCACGGCGAAGGTGTCGGATGTTGAAGACGACATCTATCAGGTGAAGAATCAGAGCGGACAGGATCCGCTCAACTTCCCGATCCGCGTGAACAACCGACTCGCCAATCTCCTTTCGATGACGGAGCGGGGTGATGGGCCGCCGAACAACAACTGGAGCGGGATCTACGATATTCTCGTGGCGGAGCTGAAGGGGTACACCAACACACTCGATCGCATCTATAAGAGTGATCTCGTTGCGGTGAATAAGGAGCTGGCGCGGCTCAAGCTTGCTCCGCTGGATCCGAATTGTGCGCGGGTGGAGGGATGCACGGCCACACCGTAAGTGATTGAAGCCAGTGTCAGGAACGTCCGTTTGCGCCGATACTAGCTGATCATGCGCAAGTTCGTACTCGGTGTATTGGCCCTCACCGCCGCCTGCGGCGGGGCGGCGGCTGACATCATCACGCCCGGCGACACGCGTATGCCCGCGAGCTCCGTCTCGTGCGGGAGCAACACCGCACTGATGAGCGTGTCGCCAGTGGCACTCAGCGATTTCTTTGGCTGGGTACCGCTCGGCAACATGAACCCACCAAGCCACACGTTCCCGACGGATCATCAGTACATCTATGTAAACGATCCTGGTTCGTCGGCAGCACGACGGGAAGTGCCCGTTGTCGCGCCAGGTGAACTAACGATCACGTATGCCAAGCGGCAAACGATCACGCCGGGTGGAGTCACCGACTACACGCTGAGCTTTTCGCTCTGCACAGAAGTGATCGGCGAATTCGGACACGTTCTCACGATTGCACCGGCCATTCTCCAGCAGCTCGGCAACTTCGACAAGAATTGTTCATCGTATTCACCGGCGCCGGGAACCACGGCGTCGACGTGCGAGGCAAACAACGTCGCGATCAAGGTGCATACCGGTGACGCCCTGGGAACGGCGGGCGGGCCAAGTCCGCATTCGTTCGGACTCGATGTCTCCATGCTTGATTCCCGAATAGCACCGCTCTCGTATGCGAACGCAGCGCGTTGGTCGCAATCCAGTTCGGGTTTCGATCATTTCCACGTTGTTGCCGCCAGCGATTATTTCGCCGAGCCGGCGCGATCGACGATTGCAACGCGCCTGGGATCGTTCAACGGCAAGACGCGTCGGACTGCCGCGCCGATTGGTGGAACGATTGCGGTTGATGTCCCAGGCAGCGCGATGGGTGCGTGGTTCAATCCCACGCAACCGACGTACCCCGAGTATGTGCATCTCGCGATTGCGCCCGACAACGTTGATCCCTCACAGATCACGCTGTCGGTTGGGACATCATTGCCGAGATGGAATCGAGGGCTCGTGACGTTTGCTCCGACCACGTCCGGATATGTAAATAGAAATCCAGCGCTTCTCACCGCGGATGGTCACATCTACTGCATGGAATCCGCCGGGTTCTGGGCGATGTACGTGCAGCTCGTTGATGCGAGCACGCTGCGTGTCGAGGCGCCATCGGTACAGAGCTGTGCGTCGCAGACGCCGGTGTTTACGTCAGCGGCCGTAGACTTCAAACGGTAACCTCTGACCGCGTCATGAAGCGGGCGGGGAAGGGCGTAAATGCAGATTCCTCGACTACGCTCGGAATGACACAACAAGTAGGTCCTTCGCTACGGCCAGGGCGACAGCAGGGCGGCAACAGCGTTGGATAGTGCATACGGAAATCAGTATGCGCAGCAGATGTTGACCTCGCCGCGTGCGTTGATGCAGCTCGCCATTTCAAGACTGCACGCAGACACGGGCCAGCCAGAAGCAGCGTTACGGCGATTGGAGACGGTGCCGGAGGATTTCTGCTTCAATGTCGGCTATCTGCTGAGGTGCATCGGAGGAAAGCTGCGCTATTGCGTTCACTCGGCCGAGGTACTGAGGCGGCCAAAGAGGATGCGTATGTGAAGCGGGTGGTACGGTAAGGGCGCAGGTGCAGATTCCTCGACTGCGCTCGGAATGACACGGAAAGAAAACGGGCCCGCAACCGCGGGCCCGTTTCTTTGTCAGCTACTTCGGTGTTCGTCGCCGAATGAGATCGATCAGCGGGTCGATGAACTTAGGAAGAATTCCCCCATTGATGTCGGTGTTGTCGTCCTGATCATCACCGTTGTCCTGCGAGAAGATCACATCGTCGCCCATCCCTGAACGTTCAACGCGGAAGCTCTGCTTGTACGTCTGACCGTTTGCGGTGAGCGTTGCGACGTATGTGCCGCCCTCGACGAGATTGCCGCCGCCGCCACCGAAACCACCACCACCGCCACGACCACCTTGTGGTGGCTTCATGCCGATGATGTCCCAGATCTTGTTCTGTGCTGGGTCGCCACCGCGGCCACCACCACCGCCACCAAATGCGGCAGCGAGTGCTTCTGCTGACGTATCAACCGCGGCCGGATCCGCCACAGCACCGCGGCCGCCACGTCCACCACGCGCTGGAGCCGGTGGCGGTTCCGCTGGACGTGCGCAGAAGTTGTCCCACTGCGTAGGCGGATGTTCGCAACCGACATTTCCGCCGCGACCGCCACCGCCTCCGAAGCGACCCGCCAATGCCGCCGTGGCTGCGGGATTGTTGGCGAGATTAACAATGCGGCGCACTGCGAGCACTGCCGTGCTGTCGTAGTTTGCCTTCTGCAAGGAATCGAGCACCATGGGTGCGCGACTCTTCATCAGAATGCTGTCACGACGCGCAGACGGCGACAACGCTGCACGTGCAGCCGGCGCACCCTGGAATGCCCAGTTCACTGTATGCACACCAGCGCGCGACGGACCGTTCGTCTGATAGAGCTGCGTGCCGTTCGCATCGCTCACCGTTACGCGAACCGGCGTGGTCGACGAATCCTTCAGGCGATACGTGATCGCCGCGCCATATGCCGGCGGTGGAAACACGAGCACCTGCTGTCCCCAACCGTTGCCGGGGAGGCCAAGCGTCGGGCCTTCACCCCACTGGAATGCTGTGCGCGGCTGGAAGAGGACTGCCGCATCGGCAACGGTCTTCGACGTCATCTGCTCGAGCGCTGTCACGTCGACGAACCACACACCGCGGCCGTGCGTCGCAATCATCACTTCGCGATCACGCGGATGAATCTTCAGGTCATACACCGGCACACTCGGCAGACCCGTCGCGAATTTCGACCACGTCTGCCCGCGGTCGATCGACGCATACACGCTGAGCGATGAACCGACGAATAACAGATCGCGATTGCGCGGATCTTCGCGAATGACGTGCAGGTAATCGGCCGGGCTCGTTGCGGGAAGATTGTTGGCGATGGACTTGAACGTCTTGCCACCATCCGTCGTCATGTAGAGATACGGCTTGAAATCGTTCCAGCGGTGATTGTCGAACGCCACGTAGAACGTGAGCGTATCAAAGTGGCTCGGCTCGACGCGAGTGACGTAGATATCGTTGGTCGGCAAACCAGGGAAGCGCTTCGACGGCTTCTCGAGACCACCCTTCGAAACGTCGTCGCTCAACTGCTCCCACGATCCGCCATCGTTGTGTGTCATCCACACGTTACCGTCATCAGTGCCGGCGATGAGCAGGCCCGGCTTGATGTACGACTCGGCAAGTGCGACGATGGTGCCATACGCCTCGGCACCCGTAACGTCAGGCGTGACACCACCGGTGTACCTCTCGGCGGTGTCCATGCGCGCGCGTATCTGCTTGGAGAGATCAGACGAGATGGTGAACATCTCTTCTCCGCGCTTGAGCGACTTGAACACCTTGTTGCCGGCCACGTACATGACCTGTGGATTGTGCGGCGACAGGAAGAACGGCGTGTTCCAGTTGAAGCGCGTGAGCAGGTCGACGGAATCCTTGCGCTGTGCCGTGCGAACCACGTTTACGCGCGTGGTCTGCTCGCGCGTGAGTGGTGCGAGCGGATCAACGGCGATGGCGGCCGCTGAATCTTCCCACTGACGGTAGCGCTCCTGATATCCCGGCTTGGTGATGCGGAGCGTCTGGCCCGTCTTGAGATTGCGACCGGAGATGTTGCCGCCCTGCGACTCGCCGAACACCCACTCGCCTGCCGGATCCTGCGCGGTGTAGAAACCGTCGCCGCCGGAGATCGTGAACCAGTACGAGTTGTTGAGATTCCCGCGCTTTCGGCTCGGGCCACACCATGCGCCGTTGTCCTGTGCGCCGGTGCAGATGTTGTAGGGCACCTGCATGTCGTAGCTGATCTCGTAGAACTGCGCGAGCGGCAGGTTCATGGGGTAGTTGAAGTTGCCACCCTTGTCAAACGTGATGGCGACGCCACCGTCGTTTGCGAGAACCCAGCGCTCCGGATCGTTCGGGTCGATCCAGATGGCATGATCATCGACGTGCACGTTCTGTGCAGCGTTCTGTGTCGTCTTGCCGCCGTCGTTGGAGACCTGGAGTTCAGTACTCGAGAAGTAGACACGATCCGGATTCTTTGGATCGGCACGTACCTGCGAGTAGTAGAACGGGCGCGTGTTGATGCTGTTCATCTTTGTCCACGTCTTGCCGGCATCGGTAGTGCGATAGAGGCCGTTCGACGCGGGCCGTGCGCCACCGACGATTTTGTCGCCGGCCTTTTCGGAATTCGCTTCGGTGAGCGCGTAGACGATGTCGGGATTGCTCGCGGCAATGGAGAGTCCGATGCGACCCTTCACGCCTTCGGGATATCCATTGCCCTTGATCTCGTTCCACGTCTTGCCGGCGTCCACTGACTTCCAGAGCGCAGAGCCCGGACCGCCGCTGAAGAGCGAATACGGAGTGCGATAGCGCTCCCAGCTCGACGCGTAGATCACATCAGGATTGCGCGGGTCGAGTGCGACGTCGACGAAACCGGCGCGATTGCTGATGAACTTGATGAGCGACCAGGTCTGGCCGCCGTCGATGGTCTTGTAGAGACCGCGCTCAGGATTCGGCGACCATGCGGCGCCGAGTGCGGCGACGTAGACGACATCCTTGTTGCGCGGGTCGACGACGATGCGGCCGATGTGCTGCGTCTTCTCGAGACCCATGAAGGCCCAGGTGCTGCCGCCGTCGGTCGACTTGTAGATGCCGGCGCCAGGCTCGATGGTATTTCTCGAGTTGGGCTCACCGGTACCAGCCCAGATCGTGTTGGTGTCCGACGGCGCAATGGCGAGCATGCCCATCGAGATGATGCGCTTGTCGTCGAAAATCGGGCGCCAGGTGATGCCGTTGTTGGTGCTCTTCCAGATGCCACCACCAGCGGCGGCAACGAACAGCGTCTTGGACGGTCCGGGGATGCCGACGACATCCGAAAGCCGGCCCATGAAATTGCCGGGTCCGACGGTGCGCCACTTGAAGCCGGAAAGCGTGGCGGAATCGAGGGTTTGCGCTGAGGCACTGGTCGCGGCAAGCGCGAGTGCGCCAGCGCCGAGGACGAGTGCGCGAGAGATGAAGCGGGTACTTGGGCGCATGTTATCTAAAGAAGGGCTGTGAGCGGCCGGGGAGTGCCGCTGCCCAGAGCATGGCGCAGTTGGGGAAAGTTCGCCAGTCAGGGACGTTGCCTTCAATACGTCTGTGCGGGCCTAGGCGCTGGCGGTCAGACGGCTGACAGCGTGGCGCCCGTGAGCAGGTGGTCGACGTGGACGTAGTCGCGGATGCGCGTGACGACGCCGTCTTCGGCCCACAGGCGGATGGCGGTATGGGGCGTAAATGCGTCGCCAGTACGCCGTTCGTGCACAATAGCCAACTCGCCATCCACGAATGCCGGTGTCAGGCGCCATTCCCAGGGAAGGCGCGTGTAGTTGCCTTGATAGGTGGCACCGAGTCCCGCCATGATGCCTTCCTTTTCGCCGACGATCTCCAGTCGTGCGTCGGCGCGGACGAGTGAGCGCAGCGCATCCCAATCACGCCGATTGAAGACATCGGCGTAGGCCTCGAACAGTTGCCTCTGGCTCGCGTCGAGTGCGGCGATTGTTGGCGGAGACGTCATCGCACGGAGCTTGGTGCGGCCGCGATGCAGGGCGGCTTTCACGCCGCCGAGGGTCGTGTCGGCGATGGTGGCGATTTCGGTGAGTGAATAGTCGAGGACGTCCTTGAGCACGACGGATGCGCGCTCCTTGGGTGGAAGCTCACTGACCAGCGCGACGAGTGCGTCGTCGATCGGAGTGTCGGTCGCGTCGTCGTTGGCCTCGTCGGCGATATCGGGAACGTCGTCGAGCGCTGCGTTGCGCGAGTGCTTAACGTCGCGACGGAGAAAATCGATGCACTTGAAGTACGCGATGCGAAACAGCCACGGCTCGAAGCGCGCGTCGTCGCGAAGGTTGCCGAGATTATAGAACGCATCGGCGAGCGCTTCCTGGGCGACGTCTTCGCCATCGAGCACCGAGCCACACATGCGCGTGCAGAAGCGATGCAGGCGCGGGCGCAGCGCCGCGACAGACGCGTTGAACTCTTTCCGCGACTGGGCGACAGAGTCTTTGAGGATTGGTGTGGGATCGTCGGACATTCTTATGTGTCGCAGCGGAATGCTGAAAGGATACGCGGTCAGCGGATAGCGGGCAGCGGGCAGCGTATCCTCTGCCTATGCGGATTCCGACAGACATGTGTAGACCAACTACCAGGAGATATTCAATGAAGCACGTCATGGTACGCTACACCGTGAAGCCCGAGCGCACCGAGGAGAACGCGGCCCAGATTCAGCAGGTATTCGAGAAGCTCAAGCAGACCGCACCGGCAGGGCTGTCGTACGCATCATATCGAATGGAGGATCATGTGAGTTTCGTGCATGTTGCCTCGATTGCTGACGATGCCAACAATCCGCTCCGCGCGCTCACAGAATTCCAGACATTCACCGAGAGCGTGCGCGACCGGTGCACCGTGATGCCGGTGTCGTCGACACTTCAACAGATGGGAGAATACCGCGCGTGACGAAACTCGATCGCACCAAAGAGAATCCCTGGCGGCTCAAGACGCCGCCGGGAAGCGCCGAGTACACAATGCACGTCGACGAGAAGGACGGACGCAAAGTGCTCGTGTGCACTGTGGGGAGTACGGTGTTGTTCTATGACGCACGCTGTGTGGATGACCTGCACGCAATGCTCAAGAAACACGGCGACTGGCTGGAACTCGGCGGCGCCGACGAGCAGAAGCCCGCGAAGGACGGAACGGTCGAAGCGTGGGGACGCTCGTCCGACAATCCCGTGAAGGGATGGTATGGTTTGAAGAAAGGACTGCGCGGACGATTCGGCGTCTACGTTCCGCCGCTTCTCGAAGCACTCGGCCTCGCGGAGCTCGAACACAACCCGCGCAACAACCGCATGCGCTCAGCGTAAGAGCGCGAATGCCTTCTCGAGTTCCGGAGTGATCTCCTCTTCACGCGAGGCGGAGAAGCCGAGGTCGCGAAGGTAGCCGTCCTTGAGGCCGTAGATCCAGCCGTGCACGGCGACGCGTTGTCCGCGTCGCCACGAATCCTGAAGAATCGTGGTGCGCGCGACGCTCGCTGCCTGTTCGAGTACGTTGAGCTCGCACAGGCGATCGGCACATTGCCCGTCTGTCATGCTGCGCGTGAAACGCTCCTTGTGCCGCTCGGCGACATCCTGCACGTGGCGTAACCAGTTGTCGATGAGGCCGAGATTGTTTTTCTTCCAAGCGGCTTCGACGCCGCCGCATCCGTAGTGACCGACGACGATGACATGTTCGACCTTCAGGACCTCGACGGCGTACTGAAGGACCGAGAGGCAATTGAGGTCTGAGTGCACAACGATGTTGGCGACGTTGCGGTGCACGAACAGCTCACCAGGCATGAGGCCGACGATTTCGTTTGCGGGCACGCGACTGTCGGAACAGCCGATCCAGAGGTAGCGCGGTGCCTGCTGACGGGAGAGGCGGTCGAAGAACCCGGGCTCGCGGCGTCGAACGCTATCAGCCCATTCCTTGTTGTTGCTGAGAAGGTCTGGCAGGTTTGGCATGGCTTGAAACTAGTCAGCCCGTCAGCCCGTCGGACAGTCAGCCAGTCACGTTTCAACAGGGAGACGCGATGGAACCGGTGCAAGAGCGCGCGAAACGTATTGTCTCGCTCGACATTGTGCGTGGCATCGCGATGGTACTCATGGCGATCGACCATGTGCGTGTGTATGCGGGCGTGCCGGCGGGCGGCCCGAATCCGGGCGTTTTCTTCACGCGCTGGGTGACAAACTTCTCGGCGCCCGTGTTCGCGTTCTTCGCCGGCACGGGCGCGTACTTTCATGCGAAGCAGCTCGGCAGCACGTCCGAGCTTTCTGTGTATCTGCTGAAGCGTGGCGCGTTGCTCGTGCTGCTCGAGCTGACGTACCTGCGTCTCGCGTGGACGTTCAACATCGACGTGACGGAGTACAATCTCGCCGGCGTGATCTGGATGCTCGGCTGGTGCATGATCGTGTTGGCGGGCCTCGTACGGTTTCTTTCAGCGCGGACGATCGGTGCGATTGGTCTCGTGATGATCATCGTCCAGCCCGTATTCGGGCCGATCAGCAACGCGCTGCCCGCGACACTCGGCGGCATTCTCTACCTCGGCGGGCAAGTGCACATCGGTTCGCTGCCGATGGATGTGCTGTACGTGCTGATTCCATGGGTTGGTGTGATGGCGGTTGGGTACGCCTTCGGTGAGGTGATGTCGCGTCCGGAAACGGAGCGACGCCGGCTGTGTCTTCGCATTGGGACCACGGCGACGGCACTGTTCGTCGCGATCGGTGCAGCGATAGCGGTGAGCAAACGTGGCGGCGAGGGACCGCCGTTGCTGTTCCGTGTGCTCAATCAGCAGAAGTATCCGCCGTCGGTGTTGTTTCTGCTGATGACGCTCGGGCCGGCGATCGCGTTCTTGCCGGTCGCCGAGAACATGCAAGGCCTGTTCGCGAAGGTGATGGAGACGTTTGGCCGCGTGCCGATGTTCTTCTATCTGCTGCACATTCCGTTGATTCATGCGCTCGCGCTTGTCGTCTCGCTGATTCGAGAGGGGCACGTGAATCCGTGGTTGTTTGGCAATTTTCCGATGGAGCCGGGGAAATTGCCGGAGGGATATAGATGGTCGCTGGGGTTGTTGTATCTCGTGTTCGTTGTTGCGATCGCGATCTTGTATCCGGTGTGCCGGTGGTATTCGGAGCGGAAGCGTACGCGTCCGGTCGGCTGGATGAGGTACATCTAAGGGCGGAGGTGCGGACGCCTCGCCTCCGCCCGAAATGACACAAGCAGATACTTCGCTTCACTCAGGATGACAACGTGGCTTGACAGTGGGCGTGAGTGCGCGCAAGCATGAATGCAGTGCGCACTTGGGGCGCCTCCTGTCCGCGGCAAGGAAGCGCAGCTTCCACCCATCAAGGTTCGTTGCACCACATCGAGCCTTTCTCCTGCCTGTACTCAGCGGACTATAGGCGCACTTGGAGGAAGGTGTTTTATGTCCAGGCAGCTTTCTGCCCGTAGCTCCCTCGAGAATCTCAAGAGGGAAGCGAAGCGGTGGCTCACCGCCATCCGCGAGAACGACTCTGACGCTCGGGCGCATTTTGCACGCGTCCACCCCACACCATCCGATGATCCGACCCTGCGCGATGTGCAACACGCACTCGCGCTCGAGTATGGACTCGGCGGATGGAGTAGCCTCAAGAGCGAAGTTGAGCGACTTCGCGCCGAGGCTGTTTCGCCGGTTCATGATCTCGTGCACGCCGCGGAGCAGGGTAACGCCGCGCGCGTAGCCGAGTTGCTCGATGCTTCGCCCCACATCATCGACGAGCGTGCGGAGTTTGCCGGTTCGACAGGAACACGCACAGCGTTGCACTTCGCGACTGCCACGCCGCATGCCGACGTCATACGCCTACTCCTGCAACGCGGCGCGAACCCCAACATCCGCGACGACGGCGACAACGCGTATCCGATTCACTTTCTCGCCGAGCGCGGCCACCTCGAATTGGTGACGCTGTTGGTGGAGCACGGCGCGGATCCGATCGGCGAAGGCGACATGCACGAGTTGGGCGTGATCGGGTGGGCCGTTGCGTTCGACTACGCGTGTCATCGAGAGGTCGCCGAGTACTTGCTCGTGCATGGTGGGCGGCACAACATCTCGTCGGCGGTAGCGATGGGCGACGTGGAAGCGATTCGTGCGCTACACAGTGACATCAACAAGCCGATGGACAAGACCAATCGTCATCGCCGGCCATTGCACCTCGCTGTTGTGAAGAAGCAGATCGAATCGCTGCGTGTATTGCTGGAACTCGGCGCTGATGTGGAAGTGGAAGACGCCGCATCGATGACGCCGCTCGACCAGGCGGCAATGGACGGCCAGCGCGAGATGGTGGAGTTGTTGCTCGCACGGGGCGCGACGATACGGTTGCCGGCGGCAGTCGCGTTGAATCGCGTGGCGGATATTGAGCGATCGCTGCGTGACGATCCGTATGCGCTGCGTCGGCGCGGGAAGTGGGAGTATCTGATCATTCGCGCGGCCGAGCGTTCGTCGGCGGAGGTGATTGATGCGCTGTTGAGACTCGGGGCATCGGTCTATGTGCGTGATGATCATCGTACGTCGATTGATGGCACGTTCGGCTACACGCCACTTCATGCCGCCGCATTTCACGGAAACCTCGGCGCGGCACGCACGCTGTTAAGACATGGCGCGAGCCCAGTTGATCGCGACACCAAGTATTTCGGCACGCCGGCCGGCTGGGCGAACTATGCGGGCAAACCTGCGGTGCGAGATGCGATTCTCGATCACGGGCCGATCGACATCTTCGATCTCACGCAGTTCGACATGCTCGATCGCGTGCCTGGATTGTTGAAACGCGATCCCGATGCTCTGGAGCGACCGTTCGGGCGCTACATGGCAGGTAGTCGGAAAAAGGATGAATGGTTCGACGCAAAGTGGACGCCGCTAGCACATGCGGCTGTGACAGGAAATCTCAACGCGGTCCGGGTTTTCCTGAAGCATGGAGCGAATACGAGCGTCGTGGATTCGGAGGGGAAGTCGCTGGCTGAGATTGCGAAGACGCCGGAGATCGTAGAGGCGTTAAAAGCAGATCCTTCGGCTTCGCCTCAGGATGACACCGGTGCGCCTCAGGATGACACCGGTGCGCCTCAGGATGACAAACACAGTGTCGTCCTGAGCGAAGCGAACGACCTGCTCGTTCCGTCGTTTCTCGATATGGCATGCCTGGATTGGCGTGAGAGCGGATCGGCACGCGTGTATCGCATGCACGATGCGGGGCGTTTGCTCGACGCGCATCCGGATCTCGCGCGGGAGAACATCTACACGGCTGTCGTGTGCGGCGAGATCGATGAGGTGCGGCGGATTCTCGACGCGGAGCCGGAAGTAATTTCCCGACTTGGCGGATCGCGCACCTGGCCGCCGATTCTCTATCTCTGCAATGCGCGGTTGCCGCGCCCCGATGTGATGGGTCGGCACGTAGAAATGCTGCGGCTCCTGCTGGAGCGTGGTGCCGATGCGTCGGCATCATATGGCGGCGGCAATGCCGAGATCCGCTACACGGCATTCACGGGCGTGGTGGGGCGCGGAGAGGAGCAGGCGCTCATGCATCCGCATGCGCGTGAGATGGTGCGGCTGCTGCTCGAGCACGGTGCGCATCCGCACGACGGACAGGTGCTGTACAACGTGTTCGCGAGTCATGCGTCGCACCGGCATCTCACCGACGACATCGTCTGGCTGCTCGACCTGATGTATGAGCACTCAGTTCGGCAAGGCTTCGGCGAGTCATGGAAGAATTCAGACTGGCCGCAGTTCTCCCTGTTCGGCGCGGCATCGCTGGGAGATGGGCAGCTTCGCCATCACGGCGCGCATTTCATGTTGTCGAGCGCCATCGGGGGCAATTTGCCCGGCATGCTGGAATGGTGCCTGAAGCACGGCGCGAATCCGAATGCCAAAGGCTCGTACGGCAAGAAGCAGCCGACGCTCACGCTCTACGAACAGGCGATGCAGCGCGGCCATCGCGAAACGGCGGAGATGCTGGCCAGGTATGGTGCGGTGCGCACAACAGATTCTCTCAGTGAGTACGATGCGTTTGCCGTCGCGTGCATGGAGCTGAAGACCAACATCGCGCGCGATGCAGTGAAGCGGCATCCGGAATATCTGGAAAATGCAATTGCAATGTTCCGTGCTATCGATGACGATCGTGCGGATGTCGTGCAGTTCCTGCTCGATCTCGAAATGTCACCCAACGTCAGCAAAGACAATTGGTGGGCGCTGCATCACGCCGCCGGCGCGGGCGCCGAGCAGTGCGCGCAGTTACTGATCGATCGCGGCGCTGATGTCGACGCCCGCAATCCGGAGTTCGACAGCATTCCGCTCGGCACGGCATCGTGGTCGCGGCAGCCGAAGATGGTGGAGCTGCTCGGGCGCC
>JBBQHJ010000031.1:0-23490 GCA_038323865.1 Gemmatimonadales bacterium | reverse complement strand
CAGCATGCGGACCTCGGCCGGCGTCTCGTACGCGGGACCCATCAGGCCGCCGTACACACCCTCTTGAAGCTGAATGCCCAAGCTGATTGCATGTGCGCGCAGGGCGGCGCAGAGCGCAGCGTCGTAGGGCGCGCTCATGTCGGGAAAGCGGATGTCTCCCGTCTCCACGCCGCCGATCAGCGGATTTCGGAACATCAGATTGATGTGATCCCGGATAATCATGAGGTCTCCCGCCCGGAACGTGCGGCGAATTCCACCCGCTGCGTTTGATACGAACAGAATTGGCGCGCCGAGCGCGTTCAGCACGCGCACCGGGAAGCCGGCCAGCGCCGCGTCGTGGCCTTCGTACATGTGAAAGCGACCAGCCAGCGCGAGCACGTCGCGCCCACCAAGTGTTCCGGCGATCAGCGCGCCGGCGTGACCAACCACTGTCGCAGTTGGAAATCCCGGGACGTCGGCAAACGGCACCACGCGTTGGTTCTGGATCCGATTGACCAGACCACCGAGACCCGATCCAAGAATGACTGCGGCAGCGGGCGAACACGCGCCAATGCGCGCGCGAACAGCCTCTGCGGCTGTGTGCGCTGCGGCAGTGCCGTACGCAGACTCGTTGGTCATGGCTGGCTCCGCTTCAATTCGGCAATCTCGCGCCTGGCAATGTCGGTGAGACGCTGGCGCTCTGCATGTGGCAGGAAGGCGCTCTCGAATCCGTTGAGCGCAACGCGCGCGAGTTCATCGAATGAAAACTCCAGCTCATTCGCGGCGTGCATGTACTCATCCGTCAGGGTCACGCCGCTCATCAAGCGATTGTCGGTGTTGAGCACCACGTTGAGGCCACGGCGGAAGTATTCGCGAAATGGATGCGTGGCGTATGAACCGGCGACGCGCGTTTGGACATTACTGGTCAGGCAAATCTCGAGCGGTATCCGGCGATCATTGCAGTAGTCAGTGAGTGACGAGTCTTCAATGAGTCGCGTCGCATGACCGAGTCGGTGCGCTCCGCACACGTGCACGGCCTGGCGCACCGACTCCGCGCCGTCGCCCTCACCAGCATGACAGGTGCAGGCCAGGTCGTGCATGCGCGCATACTCGAACGAGCGCGCGTGCACGCTCGCGTGATGCCCCGCCTCACCGCCGGCGAGATCGAATCCAACAACGCCTTGATGGCGATACGACACGGCCAATTCAGCGAGCTCGCGTGAGACGTCGGGCGCCATGTTGCGAATGGCACACACGATGACGCGTCCAACGATGCCATGCTCCTTTTCTGCGCGAGCGAGTCCGCGCAACGGGGCCTCGACCGCCTGCTCGAGCGAAAGTCCCTCGCGAACATTGAGCACTGGAGCGTAACGCACTTCGATGTAACGCACGCCATCGTTGCGGGCGTCTTCAGCGAGTTCGTATGCAATGCGCTCCATCGCGCTCTCGGTCTGCATCACGGAGAGCGTGATGGCGAACCGCTCGAGGTACTCTTCGAGGTTCTGCGCATCATCCACCTTCATGTAATCGCGCAATTCCTCGGCGGTGTTCGCGGGCATCTGCTTTCCGTGTTCCTGCGCGAGATCGAGCAGCGTTTCGGGACGCACGGAGCCGTCGAGATGACAATGCAGTTCCGCCTTGGGCAAACGGCGCAGTAGGTCGCGTGAGATTGTCATCAGGCGTCGAACTGCGCGGCCGGATCGGCGGTGTCGCGCGTCCGGTTGGGGATAAGCCGGAAAAGCGCTCCGTTGAACACGGCCGTTTCCGCCCCGACCGGAAGGCCACGGCTGTCGGTCACCACGAGCGCACCGGTGCGAACGAGTTCTGCGTCAGCGGACGAATGGACGGCAACGGCGTCGAGCACCGTGCCGCCGGCGGGAGCGTCGAGCCCCTTGCCGTTTACGAATACACGAACGGTTTCAGTCATCGAGTTGGAGCAACGGCAACGATGCGCGGTTCGGCAGAGGGCCGTACCGGTTGTGGCTGCGCGCGAAGGTAGTCGATCATCGCATCGAGATCGACGATGTTGAGCGGTTCGGACTTGAGTGCGGCGGACGCTAGCCCGAGACCATCACCGCCGGTTGCCAGGAAGTCCGTCATCACCACGGTATATGCAGCTTCGTCGCGGATCGCACGACCATCCGCGAGTTGTGCGCTTATGAGGCGCGGACCTGATGTCTTGGTAGAATCGTACGTCAGCCGCGCTCCTGAGATGTGCACGTTGGGGCGGCGCGCCACGAGACGTTCGAAGTATTCACGAAGCGCTTTTCCATTCACCGTCACGCGATACAACACATTCCCGAACGGCGCGACCTCGAAGAGGGTGCCATAGGTTGCCTGTCCTGCGCGCACGTTGGCGCGAATGCCGCCGTTGTTCGTGATGGCGACGTCACCTTTGCCAATCGCGCGGAACGCATCGGTGATCAGGTTGCCGAGTGCGTACTGATTCCCCTCACGAATGAGGTCTGTCGCAATGGTTGCGATTGGGCGGTCCACGAGCGGCGCTACCTTGGCCACCGCGTCAGCGACAATCGCCGCCACGACAGGATCTGGCGGGAGAGAATCCGGTAGAACGTCAGCCACATGATGACGGCTGCCGTCGGGTCCGAGATCCACGGTTTCGAAGGCGGTGCCGCTCGAACGCGCTTGCACGACGGGAATTCCGTTCACCGTGGCATCGACCAGTGAATGCGTGTGACCGCTCACGATCGCATCGACAGGCTCGCGCAATGACTTCGCCAGCTCGACGATCTCACCATTGCAGTTCGTTGCCCCATCGCGATCGCAGAATGCACCAGCATGCGCGATGACTACCACATAGTCGGCGCCGCGGGCGCGCAGATTTCGAGTCAGGCCATCGACGATGGGCACTGGCTCGAGAAAGCGCAGGTCGGCGACATTCGATGCCTTGGTGGTACTCGGCGTTGCGGTTGTTGCGATACCAATGACACCGATCTTGAGAGCACCACGCGTGATGAGCGTATCGTCGCGAATCCATGGGACGTCGCGTCCGTCGGCATAGCGCACGTTGGCGCCGAGCACGGCGTAGTGCGCGTCTCGCATGCGCGCTCGCAATGTGTCCTGCCCCCAGTCGAACTCGTGATTGCCCAGGGCACCCGCGGCGAGTCCAATCGAGTTGAACACAGAAACCACGGGCCGGCCAAATGCCATGTTCGACGCCGGCGTGCCCTGAAACTCGTCGCCACCATCGAGAATGATCGTTTCGCATGCCGGCGGTGCGCATCCCACGGCAGCGCGCTTGATCGCGGTTGCGAGGTATGCCGCGCCACCGCGTCGACGCCCAGTGGCATCCGGCCGTGGTTCGAGCGCTCCATGAAAATCGTTCGTGCCAATGATACGGAGTCGCGTAGACGGTCGCGTGCGCGCGGCAGCCGATGTCGCGCTCGGCGCATCCGTGCCAGTCGCATGCGCGTCCTCGCGATTATCGCGGCGCAATTGCGAGTACAGCGATGAGACCGCAGGTAGAGGCTCGATTCGCCAGTTGTGCGTGAAATAGCTCGCGGGCTCGATGGTGCCACGACGGCGGACTTCGTCGATGAGCAGTTGGCGAATTTCCTGTTGCTTGTCGTACACAACCGGCGCGCTCGCCAGCATGGCGTAGCCGCCACCACCCGCTTGGCGATAATTGTTGAGCGCCATTGTGAACGTCTCGGTCGGCGTCACCGCACGGCCACGCACTTCGAGTCGCGTCACACGCTGACCGTCGGGCTTCGAGACGTCGAGCGTGTAGTCGACCCCCGAAACGACATCGAAGTTGAATCCCGGAATGGCCGGATTGACGCTCACCGTGCCGTCGGGGCCGGTGCGGTAGTAGCGCGCACTCTGCTCGAGATACTCGCGGAGCTGCGCGCCGGAAATACGAATGGCTCGGAGCGTGTTGTCGTACGGATAGAGCGCCTGAAGGCGCGCGACGGTGATGGACCCCGAATCGATCGTCGCGTCGAGCGAGAAGGACGCGGACGTCGCGAGGTCCGTGCCGGCCGCCTTTCGCTCGACTTCGAGGATGAAGTCGATGAGCGGCGTGTCGGCCACACGCGACGAATCAGCTCGCCACGCAACCGCGGTGCGTCCGATCGGCGCCGAAACCCAAGCCAGCGTGGCGCGATGCGCGGAGTCGGTGATCGCGAGCACGTTCGCCTGCTCGCGATGACCGGCCGCCTGAATGACGAGCGAGCTCTTTGACGCCACGCGCCATTTGCCGCTCGCCTTCGACATCACGAGATGCGCGGCGGCCACAGACGTTGCCCAATTCCTGGGCTGCATCAACAGCACACCATTGATGGTGGTGTCGCCCACCTCCTGATGCGAATGACCGTACAGGATCAGGTCCAACCCTGCGACTTCGCGTGCAACTCGCGCGGCAACATTCTCACTCGGCGTCTTGCTCGTAACCGTGTCATAGCTCGCCGCGCCGGTCAGCCCGGAATGCAGGGTGGCGATGACAACGTCCGCGCCGGCGGCGCGCACATCTGCGACCGCCTCACGCAGCTCCGAAACGATATCGGTGACAACCAACGTGCCCTTGAGGTTCTCGCGGTCCCAGACATTGGCGCCTGGCGTTGTCGCTCCCACGATTCCCACGCGAACTCCAGCGCGCTCGACAATGGTCCAGCTGAGAAACGCATGTCTACCGTCAGGACGCCGCGCATTTGCAGCGAGAAATGGGAATTTCGCCTGCTTGATCGTGGCTTCGAGGAACGGGAGTCCGTAGTTGAATTCATGATTGCCGATGGCCGCAGCGTCGTACTCCATGGTGTTCATCGCGGCGATCACGGGATGCGTCGAGCCCGGCGGCGCCACGCGGGCCGCCACATAGGTGAGTGCGTTGCCCTGAAGTGCATCACCCGCATCGAGGAGCACAACGCGTCCAGCCGATGCTCGACGCACGGAATCGACAATCGTGGCGGCACGTGACAACCCGCGGACGGTATCGGGACGGCTGAACTCGTAATTCCAGCCGCGTAAACGTCCGTGCACATCGGTGGTGCCGAGCACCACGAGCGTGAAGTTCTGGTCTGGCGCCGGCGCAGCTGCCGTCGGCATGCAAGCCGCGGTGCCGAGCGCCGCTCCTACAAACAGGGTGCGGATCCACATGGGAAAAATCTATCCGGCGGCGTCTCGCGCAGGGAGGTTATAGTTTTGACACGACTGTGACACGTGGGGACTGCGAGAGTATCCTTCCCGCAGCGACATTACCCGCGTTACGCCGAACGGCGGATGGCAGCTGGATGAAATCCCTTATTATCGGCATCGCCGGAGGCAGTGGCTCCGGAAAGAGTACCGTTGCGCGCAACGTGGCGGCGGCACTCGGCGATGCTTCCGTAGCGTTCATCGACATGGACGCGTACTACCTCGATCACAAGCATCTCGCGCTCGAGGAGCGACGCAGGGTCAATTGGGATCACCCGAACGCCTTCGACTGGGACTTGCTCGTTGAACAGCTCACGCAGCTCTCGACCGGTTCCCCAATCGACAAGCCGGTGTATGATTTCGTGGAGCATGCGCGCAGCTCCGATTCCGTGCGCATCCCGCCGGCAGATGTGGTGGTCGTTGACGGGATCCTGCTGTTCGTCGATGGAAGGGTGCGAGATCTGTGCGACGTAAAGGTTTTCGTGGATGCCGACGCCGACGTCCGACTCATTCGCCGCATTCGTCGTGACATGGCCAAGCGAGGACGCCCGTTGCCGGAAATCCTCGACCAATATCTCTCCACCGTGCAGCCCATGCATCTCGAATTCGTCGAGCCGTCCAAGCGATACGCTGACGTCATCGTGCCGCGGGGTGGTCACAATCCGGTCGCAATTGAAATGATCGTCGCAAAGATCTCACGTCGCCTGCAGTCATCGGTGCTGGGGTGACGATCATCACCCAGGCGCCCGGCGAGCGCATTCTCGTCGTCGACGACGAAGCGGACATCGTCGCTCTCGTGGCCTATCACCTCGCCAAGAGCGGCTATCGAGTCTCCACGGCGAGCTCCGGCTCAGAGGCACTCGAGGCAGCACGACGTGATCATCCGTCGCTCATCGTGCTCGATCTCATGCTTCCCGGCATGTCAGGGTATGAAGTGCTCGAGCAGATCCGCGGCGACGATGCCATGAAGCAAACCGCGGTGCTGATGCTTACCGCACGGCGTGAAGAGCAAGACCGCATTCAAGGTCTCTCGCTTGGCGCAGACGATTATCTCACCAAGCCATTCAGTCCGCAGGAGCTCGTGCTTCGCGTGGGTGCGATTCTTCGCCGCGTTGGCGCGGGCGGACAATCTCCCGGTGAAAAACTCGATATCGGTCCCCTCTCCATCGACCTCGCCGCCCATGTGGTACAGGTGAAGGGATCGGCCGTCGAGCTCACGCCAACGGAGTTCAAGCTCCTCCTCACCCTCGCCGAACGGCGCGGTCGCGTGCAGGCGCGCTCGCACCTGCTGCAAACCGTGTGGGAAGCTGCGCCGGACATCCAGACGCGCACGGTCGACATGCATGTGCAGCGCCTGCGCGCCAAGCTCGGCGAAGCAGGTGATCTCATCGAAACCGTGCGCGGCTTCGGCTACCGCATCCGAGCACCGCAGAACCGCACGGCGTGACGCTCGCGCGGCGATTGCTGGCTGGTTCACTCATCCTGGTCGCGGCGCTCGTCGCGGCCATTGTGCTTATTGCCGGCGGACGGCTGCGGCGCCATCTCGATGCGGAGCTCTCCAATCGTCTCGAGCATGAAGCGCAGCTGCTCGCGACAGAGTGGCACGACACGAAAGGTGCCGCGGATCTCGCCCTGCGCGCGGGACGAGCGCTTGGCCACCGCGTGACGTTGATCGACACGACGGGTGTCGTGATCGGTGATTCCGAATTCGACGATCAGGCGCGCGGCCGCCTCGAGAATCACTTCAACAGACCTGAGATTACGCAGGCGCGAGCAGTCGGTCGCGGGTTTGCGAGGCGACACAGCGTATCGGCCGGCGATGACGAGGTCTACGTTGCCATGAAGCATCCGCTCGGGTACGTGCGCGTATCGCTTGCGACGCGGAGTCTCGACGACATCGTGGTTCGCGCGCAGCGCGATGTGCTCGTCAGCGGACTGATTGCGTTGGTCGGTGCACTCGCGCTGACGGTATTGTTTGCTCGGAGCATCTCCCAGCCTGTCGTCGAGCTGCGCGATGTCGCGCGTGACATCGCCAGCGGTGATCTGCATCGGCGACCGCTGCTATCGGCGCCGGGTGAAGTTGGCGACCTTGCCGACGCATTGTCGCAGATGGCCGAGCAACTCGGCATGCGCATGGATGCACTCGAAGCAGACGAACAGCTCATGGCCGCCGTCCTTGAATCGCTCGAGGAAGGTTTGCTCGCGCTGGACGCCGGTGGAAGCGTGGTGCGAATCAACGAACGTGGCCGTGCCCTGCTCCGTACGCACCAGCCGACACCGTTTGGCATTGATGTCATTCCGCCGCACGATGCGTTGCGACTGATTCTCGCCGACGCGTTGCGCGGTACTGCGTCGGAGCCAACCGAAATCGAATTGCACGGGCGCACCGTCAGCATCGCGGCTCGTCCGCTCGCCACCGGCGGCGCCGTGGTCACCATGCTGGAGCTGACGGCACTTCGGCGGCTGGAAACAGTGCGTCGCGATTTCGTGGCCAACGTCTCGCACGAATTGAAGACGCCTCTCACAGCGGTGAGCGGCTTTGCCGAAACGCTCCTCGACGAGGGTGTGAGTCCGACTGATCGTCGTCGATTCGTAGAGACCATTCGCTCCAATGCACGGCGAATGCAGCGCATTGTCGATGACCTGCTCGATCTCTCACGGATTGAAAGCGGCGGTTGGCGCCCACAGTTGACCACGCTCGATGTTGCGTCCCTCGTGAGCGAGACATTGGCGGCATGTCACCCGGAAGCCGAGGCGAAAGGCCTCGAGCTGTATAGCGACGTCGAGCCCGACGCGAAGGAGCTGCGGGCCGACCCAACGGCCGCACGCCAAGTCCTCCAGAACCTCGTGGAGAACGCTGTGCGATACACCAACAGCGGAAGCGTCACGCTGCGTGCTCGGAGTGCCAAGCCCAACCCTGGCATACGATTCACGGTGCGTGACACTGGCGTCGGGATTGCCCCCGAGCATCTTCCGCGAATCTTCGAACGGTTCTATCGGGTAGATTCGAGTCGCTCGCGCGATGTCGGCGGAACGGGGCTCGGCCTTTCCATCGTGAAGCACCTCGTCGATTCGCACAATGGCGACGTCCAGGCGCAGAGCGAACAGGGCGAAGGAACATCGATCGACGTGGTGTTCCCGGGAACGCCCGTCTGATTTACGCTTCACACTAGTGGCACACCAGCATGACTCCTGCTCGGCGGAACGGATCGACACGTAGTGGCGTCGCCGGTGAGACGCGCATTGCCGCGATCGACATCGGCTCGAATTCAATCCGCCAGATCGTTGCCGACGTTTCGCCGGATGGCGGCATTTCCGTCGTCGACGAAATGAAGGCCGCACCGCGGCTCGGCGCTGATCTCGAGGCCACGGGCGTGTTGGGTGATAGCGCGATCGAGCGTGCTGTCGAAGCAATCAGCCGCATGGCCACGCTCGCGAAGCAGCTCGGCGCGCAGCGCATCGAGTCCGTTGCGACCAGTGCAGTGCGCGATGCGGTAAATGCCGACCGCTTCATCGCACGTGTTCGGCAGGAGACGGGACTCAAGGTTCGCGTGCTCAGCGGTGACGACGAAGCACGGTTGAGCTTCCGAAGTGCGCTGGCGCATTTCGATCTCGCAGCCGGCCGGTCCGTCATCATGGACATTGGCGGCGGCTCACTCGAGATCGCGCTATCCGCAGACGGGGTGCTCGACAAACTCACATCCCTACCGCTCGGTGCACTGCGACTCACCGAACGCTACTTCGCCGACGGTGTGTCCGAACGACAGCTTCGGAAGCTTCGCAAGGCCGTGAAGAAGGAAGTGCGAGCCGTCATCTCCACGCGCGATTGGCGCGGCGCGCATGTGATTGGTTCCGGTGGCACGTTCACCAATCTCGGCGGCATGCATCTCACGCGGCAGCGCATTCTTGCCGCGCGCAACGTGCATGCAACGATCATTCAGCGCACTGAAGTCGAGCATTTGCTCGATGCACTCGCCGCCATGAGCACGGAGGAGCGACGCGCGATGCCGGGATTGAATCCGGAACGTGCCGATATCATCGTCGCCGGCGTTGCCGTCGCGGCCGAAGTGCTCGCCCGTGTCGATGCCCGGGAACTTACCGTTTCACGGTACGGCATCCGCGAGGGATTGCTGCTCGAGTCTGCGCGTGTGCGCGCGACAGCAGCCGATCCCGGCGAGGCACGTGAGCGATCGGTGCGAGAATTCGCCGAGCGCTGTCACTATGAGGAGCCCCATGGCCAGCAGGTGCAACGCCTCGCGCTACGTCTGTTCGATTCACTGGGTGCGCGCATCGGGTGTGAGCCGCAAGACCGTCAGCTGTTGAGCGACGCTGCGCTGCTGCACGATTGCGGCTACCACATCAGCTACGATCGTCACCACAAGCATTCCTATCATCTCATCCTGCACGCCGAACTTCTGGGTGTGGCACCGGAAGACCAGGTGGCGATGGCCAACATCGCGCGCTACCACCGCGGTGCGGAGCCGAGAAAGAAGCATCGCAATTTCGGCGAATTGTCCGCCGACCTTCGCAAGCGCGTTTCACGCCTCTCGGCGATTCTCCGCGTGGCCGATGGCTTCGATCGCGGGCATGTAAGTGCCGTCGACGACGTGAAGGTGCGCTGGCTGCAGCGTGCGATCAGAATCACGCCGGTGCCGAAGGCAGGAGCGGGAAGCATCCGCCTGGATGTGTGGGGTGCACACAGAAAGTCGGAGCTACTCGCCGAGATGAGCGGACTTCCAGTGGAGATCGTGGCACCAGACGGCACCGTGTTCTCATCCGAGACCATCGAGGCGGGCGAAGACGAGTAGTTTTTGGAAAAGCAGATCCCTCGCTACGCTCAGGATGACAGCGTCGTCAGTCTCCGCTCCGCTCGGCGAAGGCACGGCGTTCGGTAAACGGCACGTCGGCGTTGCGTGGAACTGGAACCGCGCCCCATGAATCAGCGAGGAGCGTGACATGCGTGGCGCGGAGATCCGCATCCGGCATGCGCTGCACCCAGCTGCCATCGGCATTGAGATCCCACGCCTGCCGGTTGTCGTTCAACAGCGTGTCGATCACACCCTTGAGCCGCGCATGCAGGATCGGATCTTCCACGGGCGCAACGGCTTCCACGCGACGAAGAAAATTGCGCGGCATCCAATCGGCAGAGCCGAGGTAGTACTCGCTCTCTCCGCCGTTGTGGAAGAAGAACATTCGCGAGTGCTCGAGGAAACGCCCGATCACGCTGACGACGCGAATCCGATCGCTCATCCCCGGCACCTTCGGGCGAAGACAGCATATGCCGCGCACAATGAGGTCGACATTGACGCCGGCCTGCGACGCGCGGTACAGCGCATCGATCGTGTCCGCATCGACGAGTGCATTCATTTTAGCCACGACGCGGCCGAGTCGACCCTCGCGCGCGTGGCCGATCTCGCGGTCGATGAGCTCGAGGAACCGGTCCTTCATGTTCGCCGGCGCGACCAGCAGCTTGCGGTAGTACCGCTGTCGCGCATAACCCGTGAGTGAGTTGAACAAGTCACTCACGTCTGCGCCGATGGACGGGCTGCACGTGAACAACCCGATGTCCGTGTACTGCCGCGCGGTCTTCGAGTTGTAGTTGCCTGATCCGACGTGGATATAGCGGCGAATGCCATCGGCTTCGCGGCGCACCACCATCGCAACCTTTGTGTGCGTCTTGAAGTACGCAGAACCGTAGGCGACGTGCACACCAAAGCTTTCGAGCTGTCGCGCCCAGGTGATGTTGTTCGCTTCGTCGAAGCGCGCCTTGAGCTCGATAAGTACGGCCACCTGAATGCCACGTTGTGCCGCCTGCATCAGCGCGCGCACGATATCCGTGTCGCCACTGGTGCGGTACAACGTGAGCTTGATGGCGAGCACGTTCTCGTCCGTGGCCGCCGTCTCGAGAAAACGCTCGACCGTTGCCGGGAAGGAATCGAACGGATGGTGCACCAGCAGGTCACGCTCGCGAATCACATCGAAGATGGAGCGATCAGGATCGATAAGCTCGACCGGCGTCTTCGGCGTGAACGGCGGATCCTTCAAGTCCGGGCAATCGATCGCCGAGAGCGAGACGAGATCGCTGAGCGCGAGCAGATGCCCTGCCTCTTCGACATCCGATTCACCGAGCAGCATGGCCGGCTCGTCGTCTTCACGCAGCTCCTCGAGCAGAAGCGCGCGCAGATGCGCCGGCATGGTGTCCTGAACCTCGACACGAATCACCTCGCCGAACCGTCGCTTGAACACCTGCTGTTCAATTTCCGCGAGAAGATCTTCCGGCTCTTCGGCGTTGGGAATTTCCAGATCGGAGTAGCGCGTGATCCGGAAGGCGTACCATCCCAGGACTTCCATTCCCGGAAAGAGCGCATCCAGGTTTTCACCGATCACCTGCTCGAGCGGCACGAAGCAATTCGCGCGTCCGGAGATCGGAATCCATCGGGGTAATGACTTCGGCACCTTCACACGCGCGAAGTGCACCGTTCCGCGTTCCGGATCACGTACTTCAACCGCCAACGAGAGTGAAAGGTTGGAGAGATATGGAAAAGGGTGTCCGGGATCGACGGCGAGCGGTGTGAGAATCGGAAAGATCTGCGACTCGAACATGCCGTCGAGCGACGACTGCTCGGATGGCGTGAGCTCGTCCATTCGCAGCAAGCGGATGCCACGCTCGGCGAGTTCGGTCAGCAGTCGACCCATGAGCTCACGTTGCCGGAGCGCCAGCTCGTTGACCTTGGCACGGATTGCGTCGAGCTGTTCCATCGCGGTGAGACCATCCGGCGGAACTGTACTCACGCGCGCGACGGCCTGCCGCTTCAACCCAGCTACGCGAACCATGAAGAACTCATCAAGGTTCGAGCTGAAGATGCCCAGAAACTTCACCCGCTCGAGTAGAGGCACCCGAGGGTCCGCGGCTTCGTGCAGGACGCGTTCATTGAACGCGAGCCAACTGAGCTCACGATTGAAGTAGGGTGACTCCGGTACGGGCGGCTTCGCGATCGTCACAGTGCTCCCTGAGACAGCAACCGCCCGCCTTGCGGGCGGACGGAAATGGATAATTGAAAGTTACGCCTCGCCCACTGCGTGGGGGAGTCACGGCAATGTCACAGTTTCCTTACAGCTTAATGATTGCTGCAAGTATGAAGTAAGCGATCGCGGCCATGATGCCCGAGGCGGGAATCGTGAGGATCCACGCCCAGACGATTCGCCCAGCGATGCCCCAACGCACAGCCGACAAACGCTTTGTCGCGCCGACCCCGACAATGGATCCCGTGATTGTGTGTGTGGTGCTCACTGGGATACCGTAGTGCGTGGCGATCTGAATTGCGATCGCTCCACCGGTCTCAGCCGCAAAGCCGCCCATTGGGCGCAGCTTGGTGATACGCGACCCCATGGTGTGTACGATGCGCCAACCGCCGAACAAGGTGCCGAGCGATATGGCTGAATACGCACACAGTTCGACCCAGCGCGGGATCGTCTTGAAGTCCGCGACATACAGTCCGTGCAGCCAGCCCGTCTGGCTCGCGAAGTAACCCTTACTCGCGACCAGCAGGCCGAGGACGATGCCCATGGTCTTCTGCGCGTCGTTACCGCCATGCGAGTACGAGAGCATGGCAGAGCTGAGCAATTGGGCAGGCCGGAAGACGCGATCTACACGTGATGCGTTCAGCCGCTGGAAGATCCAGTAACATGCGAGCATCAGTACGAAACCCGCCATGAATCCCACCAGAGGCGAGATCACGATGAAGCTCAACGTCTGAATCCACTTGGTGCCCCATGTGATCGCACCAAAGCCCGCCTTCGCGATGGCCGAACCGGCGTACCCGCCGATGAGCGCGTGCGACGAACTGGAGGGAATGCCGTAGAACCAGGTAATTCCATTCCAGATGATCGCGCCGAGCAGCGCACCGAGGATGACGTTGGGATCGACGATGCTTTGCTCGATCATCCCGCCACCAACTGCCTTGGCCACGGCAACGCCGCCCGTGAAGAGGGCGGCAAAGTTGAAGAAGGCGGCCCATAACACGGCAGCTAACGGGCTGAGCACCCGTGTTCCCACGATGGTGGCGATGGAATTCGCCGAATCGTGGAAACCGTTGCTGAAGTCGAACACGAAGGCGATCCCGATGATCGCAATGACGTACCAGACCACGCGCGTCAGCTGTTTTTGATGGAGATGCTATGCAGCGCGTTAGCGACGCCCATGCATTGATCGATCGCGATCTCGAGCGTCTCGAAGACTTCCTTCCACCGTATGACCTCGATGGGATCTGGCCGGCCGGCGAACAGTGCGCCAACTGCTTCGTGATAGAGTGCGTCGCCTTCCTCTTCCAGGCGCTTGATCTCGACAGCCTCCGCGGCGACTTCCGTCGGCTTCCGGATGGACTTCACCGCTTTGCCGATGTGCACCGACGCACGCAGGATCACCCCCGCCATCGCTGGCGCCGGCTCTCGTACTTCATTGATGTGCAGCATGACCATGCGGCGCGCAGTGCCATCGAGACGATCGATGACATCGTCGAGGCGAGAGGCGAGCAAGTGAATGTCCTCGCGATCGATCGGCGTGATGAAGCTCTTGTCGATGCGTACGTTGATCGTCTGCGTGAGCTGATCCGCGAGATGCTCGACATCCTTGATCTTCTTGACCAGTTCTGTCGTGCGTGCCGGCTCCTTGAACAACTCGTCGAGAAGCTTCGCTGCCGTATGCAGGTGCTCGGCAAGCTGGTTGAACAGGCTGAAGAATTCCTCGTCAGCGGGAATTAGACGACTAAGCATTCGCTTGTTTTGGGTCGTAAATGGGCGGGCGTTGCAGCAATAAAGCTACGGAAGCGGATTTGTGGCTGCAAAGGACGTGCGGCGATATGTACTGAACGTCGCTGAACCGTTACACGCCGCCGGGCTGACAGCTTTGGACATGGCCCGCCACGCTGTCACCATCAGTGCTGAGCTCGGATGGAGAAAACCTGCCAGTCTGGCACAACCACATCGGCCCTTCTCTTGCCACTCCAACGTGGTTGTCGCGGCACATCCTGCCGCAATGTCCCCAACTATCAAGGAAGCAATGGCTGACAAAGTCATCGGCATCGACCTCGGCACGACGAATTCGGTCGTGGCCGTAATGGAAGGAGGCGATCCCGTCGTCATCCCGAATGCGGAAGGCGGCCGGACTACGCCATCTGTCGTCGGCTTCACTAAGGACGGCGAGCGGCTCGTCGGTCAGGTCGCCAAGCGACAGGCCGTTACGAACCCCACCAATACCGTCTTCTCCATCAAGCGCTTCATGGGCCGCAAGATGAGCGAGGTCCAGGAAGAAGCGAAGCGCGTTCCGTACAAGGCCATTGGCGGGACGAACGATGTCGCCACCGTGGAAGTCCAGGGCAAGCGGTACACCGCCCCGGAAATCTCCGCGATGATTCTCCAGAAGATGAAGCAGACGGCCGAGGACTACCTCGGCCAGACAGTCACCAAGGCCGTCATCACGGTGCCGGCATACTTCAACGACGCGCAGCGCCAAGCCACGAAGGACGCGGGCAAGATCGCCGGTCTCGACGTGCTCCGCATCATCAACGAGCCCACGGCAGCAGCGCTCGCCTACGGTCTGGATAAGAAGAAGGACGAAAAGGTCGCCGTGTTCGATCTCGGCGGCGGTACGTACGACATCTCGGTGCTCGAGCTGTACGACGTGGAAGGCTCACGTCAGTTCGAAGTGAAGTCGACGAACGGCGATACGCATCTCGGCGGCGATGACTTCGACCAGCGCGTCATGGACTGGATCGTTGGCGAATTCAAGCGCGATCAGGGCATTGATCTCTCGAAGGATCCGATGGCGCTTCAGCGTCTCAAGGAAGCCGGCGAGAAGGCGAAGATGGAACTGTCGAGCACCATGACGACGGACATCAACCTCCCCTTCATCACGGCCGACCAGAGCGGTCCGAAGCACCTGAATTACACGCTGTCGCGCGCCAAGTTCGAGCAGCTCGTCGATGATCTCATCACGCGCACGCTCGAGCCCATGCGCAAAGCGCTGAAGGATGCCGGCATGGAGCCGAAGGACATCGACGAGGTGCTCCTCGTCGGCGGTTCCACGCGTATCCCCAAGATTCAGGAAGAGGTCAAGAAGTTCTTCGGCAAGGATCCGAACAAGGGCGTGAATCCTGACGAAGTCGTTGCCATTGGCGCGGCCGTGCAGGGCGCGGTGCTCACTGGTGAGCAGAAGGACGTGCTGCTCCTGGACGTTACGCCGCTGTCACTCGGCATTGAAACGCTGGGTGGCGTCACCACGGTGCTCATCCCGCGTAACACGACAATTCCGACCAAGAAATCGGAGACATTCAGCACTGCCGACGATAACCAGACCACGGTAGAGATCCACGTGTTGCAGGGTGAGCGCGAGCTCGCTCGCGACAACCGCACGATCGGCAAGTTCCAGCTGACGGGTATTCCACCCGCACCGCGCGGCATGCCGCAGGTGGAGGTGACGTTCGACATCGACGCCAACGGTATTCTTCACGTGGCCGCCAAGGACAAGGCAACGAGCAAGGAGCAGAAGATTCGCATCGAGGCCTCGAGTGGACTCTCGGACAACGAGATCGAGAAGATGGTGAAGGACGCCGAGAAGAACGCCGAGGACGACAAGAAGCGTCGGGAGGAAATCGACACGCGGAATCGTCTCGACAGCATGACGTACGAAGTGGAGAAGAACGCGAAGGAGTGGGCAGACAAGCTTCCGGGCGACCTGAAGAGCCGTCTCGATACGTCCGTGGAGCGTGCGCGGAAGGCACTCCGCGGCGACGACATGAACGAGATCCGTCAGGCGCAGGAGGAGCTCACCAAGACGTTTGGCGAGGCGGGCCAGTCGTTCTATGCGCAATCTCAGGCACAGAGCCAGCCAGCCAGTGCGCCCGAGCCCGAGGCGGGCCAGGCGAGCGGCAGCACCGGCTCACGTCCGGCTGACGATGTGGTCGAGGCCGATTACGAGATCGTGGACGACAAGAAGTAACCGGGGAGCGAGGAGCGAGGGGCGAGGGGCGAAAAACCTCGCCCCTCGCCCCTGTTCGTAAACCATGGACACAACTCGTGCGTCCAAGTGTACGTAGTATGTTGGAGTATCACTGACCTCATCAGGACAGGAAGACAACGATGGCAACACGCTTCACACGCATGCGGTTCGGTGCCGCCGTCGGGACGGCATTTCTTTGCGGACTGCTCTTCGCGTCGAGCTTTGATCTCACGCGCTTCGGATTCGCCCAGGACGGCAAGGGCTCGAAGGTCGCATCGTCGCAGGTTCAGTCACTCGCCGAAACGGGGAGCGCCTTCGAGGCAATCGCAGATCACGTAACACCGAGCGTTGTGTCGATTCAGACGCAGCGCGTACGTCAGGTTCGGTCTCGCACACAGCGCCAGCCCGGCTCCCTCGATGATTTTTTCAGGAACTTCGAGCAGCAACAGCCGCAGCAGCAGTCGCAGGACGCGAGCGGCAGCGGTTTTATCGTCTCGAAAGACGGATATATCCTCACGAACAATCATGTGGTTGCGGATGCCGACAAGGTGACGGTGACCCTGCTGGACAAGCGGACGTTCAACGCGAAGATAGTGGGCCGCGATCCGACCACCGATGTTGCCGTCATCAAGATCGATGGCAACAATTTGCCGACAGTGACCCTCGGGGATGACAATGTCGCGCGAGTGGGACAATGGGTGGTAGCAATCGGCAATCCGTTGGGGCTCGACTTTACGGTGACGGCGGGCATCATCAGCGCGAAGGGGCGCCCGCTCCCGAACCTGCTCGAAGGCCGCTATGCCATTACCGACTACATCCAGACGGATGCGGCAATCAATCCCGGAAATTCGGGAGGTCCGCTGGTGAACATCCGCGGTGAAGTCATTGGGATCAATGGCGCCATTGCGAGCCAGACCGGCACATACGCCGGCTACGGATTCGCTGTCCCGGTGACGCTGGCAAAGCAGGTGATGGACGATCTGATCGCCTACGGAAAGGTTCGACGTTCCGTCATCGGTGTTGCGATCAACAATGCGTCACCGGAAGAGGCGAGGGCTGCTGGCCTTTCGGAGGTGACGGGTGTGGTAGTCGGGAGCTACAGTTACAACGCTGAGAACGTGAGCCCCGCAAAGAACGCCGGCATCGAACCGGGGGACGTGATCATTGCCGCCGATGGCAAGCCAACCGATCGCGTGAGCACGCTCCAACGCATCGTGCGGAGCCACAAGCCAGGCGAGACGCTGTCCTTCGACGTCATGCGTTTCGGCGCAAAGAAGTCGTATCGCGTGAAGCTCACCGAGGCGCCGGATGAGACGCGCACTGTGGCATCGAGCGAGCGGGATCCGGGCACGGATAGCCCCGCAGACGTCAAGCAGTTCGACAAGGTCGGCATTGCCGTGCAGCCGGCGGCTGGCATTGCCGCGCAGGCGCGTATCGAGGAGCCGTACAAGAACGGGCTCGTGGTTAGCGAAGTGAACGCGACCGGCCCGTCGTATCGCAAGATGATTGAGGGCCGCACGGTGCTATATGAGGTCATCAACCCGGGGCCACGTCGCGTGCTGAAGAGCCCAGCTGATCTCGATGCTGTGCTCGCGAAGTTGAAAAGCGGCGATCTCGTTTCGTTCCTGGTGTACGATATCGGCGTACCAGGCCAGACTCGCGCGGTGACGGTGGCAGTACAGTAAGCCAGTCAGCCAGTCGGCCAGTCGGCCAGTCGGCCAGTCGGCCAGTCGGCCAGTCGGCCAGTCGGCCGATCGAACGGCGCTCCTCTTCGGGCGCCGTTTTGCTTGGCCGCCTGACTGGCTGACTGGCCGACCGGTTTTAGTATTGAGTAGGGCGAGAGTGGCGAAATTGGCAGACGCACCAGACTTAGGATCTGGCGCCGCAAGGCTTAGGGGTTCGAGTCCCCTCTCTCGCATGGGGTGAACGAAAGAGAGCGGGTGTCACCGGCGCCCGCGTGGGGAACATTCATACGGCACAACGCGTTAGGGCATTTTGCCGAGTTCAGTCCTCCATCATGGTTGCCGTGGCCAGAGACGACGCCGCCCACTGTCAGGCGATCGTGCGAACGCACGCCAAGACATTCTATCTTGCCAGCCGCCTCCTGCCGGCGGCGAAGCGTCGCGCCGCGTATGCCGTCTACGCCTTTTGTCGCATTGCGGACGACCTGGCCGACAAGTCAACGGACACCCGGACCGCGCGGCCAGAACTCGAACGATTGCAGCATGCGCTCAAGCAGGCGATGGACGGACATCCCGATGGACCTGTCTTTCGCGAGCTCACAGAAGCCACGACGACTTTTCGAATTCCTGCCGTCCTCCTCGATGAGCTTCTCGAGGGCGTCATGCGGGACTGCCGACCTGTTGAACCCGCGGACTGGGCGGAGCTCGAGCGTTACTGCCAGGGTGTCGCAAGCAGCGTCGGCGAAATGTGCACGCATATCTTCGGCGTGTCCGGTGACGATGCCACCCATGCCGTCGCGCGATCTCGCGCACGAACGCTAGGCGTCGCCATGCAACTCACGAACATCCTGCGCGATGTTGGTGAGGACGCCGCGAATGGACGCTGCTATTTGCCTGTGAGCGACTTGGCCACTTTTGGGTTATCGCGGGATGAGGTTCTCCGCGCGAATGTCGGCCAAGAGCCGCGGTGGCGCGCCCTGATGGAGTTCGAGATTGCGCGCGCGCGCAAACTCTACGAACAGGCGTTGCCGGGAATCGCGCTACTCTCGGCGGACTCGCGCCGCTGCGCTGCGGCCTGCGCACTCGGCTACGCCGGGATTCTCGACGCCATCGAGCAGATCGGGTACGACACCTTTCGCACGCGGGCGCGCTTGAGCAGCAGGGCGCGCGCGGTGGTGCTTTGGAATGCGTGGTGCGCTCCGAGTTCGACGCCTGACTTATTGCGGGCGTTCAGCGCGTGACAACTCGCGCTGGTGCACGCGTCGCATTGATTGCACATGCCGTGTTGCTGGTCGCTTCCGGAGTGGCCTTTGCCACGTTCCTGGCACCGCCTTCTCCCGCGTGGCTCAATACGCCCGCGAACCAGCACGTGGCGTCGCTCATGTTCCGATTCGGCGGACAGACCACCGTCGTTCTCGGTGCGCTCGCGGCACTTCTTCACGCGTGGTCTCGGCTTGGCGCGAAGAAGACATCGTTGATTTTCGTGCTGGCGTTCAGCATCTCGCTCACCGCAGAGCTGGCGGGAACCACGACCGGGTACCCCTTCGGGCCCTATGGATACACCACACAGCTCGGCTACCTGATTGGAGGGCGAGTACCGTTCAATATCCCGACGTCGTGGTTTTTCATGCTGTATGCGGCGCTCGCGATCACGGCGAGAATGTTGCGCGTGGATGATTCCGCGAGTGCGAAATGGCGGTGGGCGGCGGTCGCTGCGTTCGTGTTGACGGCATGGGATGTCTCGATGGATCCGGCGATGGTCAGCACCACACATTGGCTGTGGCATCTTCCGCATTCGCCGCAACCGGCGCTCGTCGAGCGCGTATTTCTGTCTGACCTGTTTTATGGAATGCCGCTGACGAACTGGCTCGGATGGCTCGTCACCGGTTTCGTGATTGCGCGCGTCATGCTGGAACTCGTTCCTCCGTCCATGTGGGCGCAACGAATCGCGACGGCTCGCTTACCGCTCGTGTTGTATGCAGTGAATGGCGTGTTCCCGATCCTGATCTGTGCGGGGCGACACATGTGGGGCGCAGTGATTTTCGGAACCGCGGCCATGGCCTTGCCGTTGGGTCTCGCACTGCGCCGCAAGCAATCGATCGCGTGAAGATCGTCGTGATCGGCAGCGGCTTTGGCGGGTTGGCCGCGGCGATTCGTCTCGTACAGCAGGGGCATGACGTCACCATTGTCGAGCAGCGCGACAAGCCGGGCGGCCGAGCCTACGTGTACGAGCAGGATGGCTTTGTCTTTGACGGAGGGCCCACCATCATCACGGCGCCCTGGCTCATTGATGAACTCTTTGAGCGAAGTGGTCGCCGGCGCGAAGACTACGTGCGGCTCGTGCCTGTGGATCCGTTCTACAACATTCGATTCGGCGATGGTTCGGTGTTTCGCTACACCGGCAAAACGGACGAGGTGATCAACGAGATCCGTCGTTTTTCGCCCGGTGACGTACAGGGCTATCAGCGATTTGCTGAGGCGACCGAAGCGATTTTCGACGCGGGCATGGCGCTCATCGACACACCATTCGATCGGCTGAGCGAGATGATTCGTGTACTTCCCGACCTGGTTCGCCTCCGCGCCGATCGGTCTGTCGCAGCGTTCGTGAACAGACACTTCACCGATGCACGGCTGCGGCAGGTATTCAGCTTTCACCCGCTACTCGTGGGTGGCAATCCGTTCCAGAGCACGTCGATCTACGCACTGATTCACACCCTCGAGCAGAAATGGGGGGTCTGGTACGCGATGGGCGGCACTGGCGCAGTGGTGCGCGCGCTGGCCACGCTGTTTGGTGAGTTGGGTGGCACGTTGCGGTTGTCGACTCGCGTCGATGAGATCGTGATCGACGAGGCCACGTCGCGCGCGCGAGGGGTCCGCCTCGAGTCGGGCGAGGTGCTTTCCGCCGATGCCGTGGTGAGCAACGGCGACGTCGCCACGACGTACATGCAGCTCGTGCCCTCACGTGTGCGAACGCACAACACGAATCGGCGCTACGAGCGAATGCGCTATTCGATGTCGCTCTTCGTGATGTATTTCGGAACGAATCGACGGTACGACGATGTGGCGCACCATGAGATTCTCATGGGGCCGAGGTATGAGGAGCTCCTGCGCGACATCTTTACGCGAAAGAAGCTGGCGAAGGATTTCTCGCTTTATCTGCATCGCCCGACGGCGACAGATTCGACGCTCGCGCCACCGGGGTGCGACAGCTTCTATGTGTTGTCTCCCGTACCGCACCTGGGTGGCGATACGGATTGGAGCGTCGCTGCGCCGGTGTACCGGGATGCCATCGTGAAACACCTGGAAGCGACAGTGTTGCCGAACCTGTCCGAGCATATCGTGACGGAACGCGTGATCGATCCGCGTCACTTTCGCGATGTGTTGGGCAGTTACCTGGGGAGTGCGTTTTCCGTGGAACCGATTCTTACGCAGTCGGCTTGGTTCAGACCGCACAACAAGAGCGAGGACATCGGGAATCTCTACTTCTGCGGTGCGGGGACACATCCGGGAGCGGGGTTACCGGGGGTTTTGTCGTCGGGCAAGATCGTGGCGGAACTGATAGGCGACAGCCCGTTGCGCTGACAGCCCGCTCGCTTTGGTCGCTGCCAGCCGCGGGCTGCCAGCGGAGCGGGCGTACCTATTAGCTTTCGTGCCATGGATATCGAGATCAAAACCAAGAAAAGTCAGGGCGTCGAGCGGCTGCTCGAAGTCTCTGTTCCGCTCGCCGTTGTAGAGAGCGAAGAGGAAAAGGCAGCGCGCCGCTACGCGAGCACAGTGCGACTCCAGGGGTTCCGCCCCGGCAAGGCGCCCGCCGCGATGGTGAAGAAGCGCTTCAAGGACGCGATCCGGCAGCAGGTGCTGGAGACGCTCGTGCAGGAAGCGTTCAAGGAAGTGATGGAGCGCGAGAAGCTCGACGTCGCCGCACAGCCACATGTGCACGATGTGAAGTTCGACGAAGGCCAGCCGCTCACGTTCGAGCTGCATCTCGAGGTGAAGCCCACCATTGAGCTCGCCCGCACGGATGGGTTCAAGATCACGCGCACCGAGCGCGCGGTCACGGATGCTACCGTTGCCGAGCAAATCGAGACGCTGCGCGACCAGAAGGCGACGTGGGCGCCCGTTGAGGAGCAGCCGCGCGAAGGCGATATGGTCAAAGTGTTGCTCGCCACGCCTGACACCTCAGGCGGCGAGATGCCCGAGGGAAAGCCGTACAACATCGTGATCGGTGGCGGACAGGCAATTCCGGGCGTCGAAGAGCTCGTCATGGAGCTCGTACCGGGCGAGACCAAGGAGCGTGTGGTCAAATGGCCGGAGGATTTTCCGGACGAGGCGCAGCGCAATGTGTCGAAGAGTGTCCGCGTCACCCTCCAGGACGTAAAGCGCAAGTCGTCCCCTGCCCTGGACGATGCGTTCGCAGGGGCGGTGGGCGACTTTGAGTCGCTCGAGGCACTGCGCACGGCGGTGCGCACGGATCTCACCGAGCACGCCAAGCGCGATGCCGATGCGCTCGTGCGCCAGCAGCTGCTTGATCAGGTCGCCGAGGCCAATCCGTTTGACGTTCCCCCGAGCTGGGTGCAGCGGATGATCGACGCCTACATGCAGGCGTATCAGATCCCCGAGGAGCAGCGCCAGACGTTTGCGGCTGAGTTCGTAACGGTCGCTGAAAAGCAGGTCCGGCGGGACATGCTGATCGACACGCTCGCGGCTCAGCAAACCCTCGCGGCAACGGAAGCCGAGGTCGACGATCGCGTCGCCAAGGTCGCCGAACAGCGCAACAGCGATCCGGGGCAAGTGTATGCATCGCTACAGAAGGCCGGCCGACTTCCCGAAATTGAAAGAAGCATCACCGAAGAAAAGGTTTTCGGGTGGCTGATGGAGCGCAACGAAATCACCAACGTGACAGAATGAACAACCCCATGGCGACCATCTATCCTCCGTACGTCATCGAGCGCTCGAGCCGTGGTGAGCGCTCGTACGACATTTTCAGCCGCCTGCTGATGGACCGGATCGTCTTTCTGGGGACGCCGGTCAATGACGACGTCGCCAACATCGTCATCGCGCAGCTGCTCTTCCTGGACGCCGACAATCCGGGGCGGGACATCAACCTGTATATCAACTCCCCGGGAGGCAGCGTGTCCGCGGGCCTCGCGATCTACGACACGATGCAGTTCTTGAAGTCGCCGGTGAGCACGATTTGCATGGGAATGGCGGCGAGCATGGGAGCATTTCTCCTGTCGGCCGGTGCTGTCGGAAAGCGCTCGGTGCTCCCGCACTCCCGCGTGATGATCCATCAGCCGTCTCAGAGCGGCGGAGGCGGCTCCGCCTCCGATATCGAGATCCAGGCGAAGGAGATCCTGTATCTCCGCTCCAAGCTCAACGGGTTGATGGCGACCCATACCGGGCAGTCCATTGAGCAGATCGAGAAGGACACGGATCGCGACCGCTGGATGTCGGCGGAGGAAGCCAAGGCCTACGGCCTCGTCGACACCATCGTGTCCAAGCGCGCCGATGACTCGACGAACGGCGTCAAGATCCCGTCGGTGACGGGCTGATGTGGTCAGGAGAGGGTCCGACCGTGATGCAACACACCAGTCGACCCGTTCCTTTTTGCTTGACCAGCCCGAAACACGTCTATTACGTATCGGTCACCCGAAATTCCTGGTCAGGCCCCATCCGTCCCCA
>JBBQHJ010000030.1:0-23882 GCA_038323865.1 Gemmatimonadales bacterium | reverse complement strand
GAGGAGGACCAGAAAAAGCAGATTCCTCGACTGCGCTCGGAATGACACCGAGTGCAGATTCCTCGACTCCGCTCGGAATGACACCGAGTGCAGATTCCTCGACTCCGCTCGGAATGACACCAAGTGCAGATTCCTCGACTCCGCTCGGAATGACACCAAGTGCAGATTCCTCGACTCCGCTCGGAATGACACGGGCTTTGCTCGGAATGACACCGGCTTTGCTCGGAATGACACCGGCTTCGCTCGGAATGACATGAACATGATCTATATCCTCAGTCGCTTGCGGGCAGCAGCGTTGCCGTGCGCAGCAGATCGACTTTCTTCTCGAGTGAACGGTTGAGTTGTGTTGCCAGGAAACCACTGGCGGGATCCTTCACCAGTGCCGCGCGACTCTGCGCGATGGCCGAGTCGATCACGACCATGCTCTGCTCGAGCACGGCGATGGTCTTCGGGTCGAGCTGCGAACGCCGCTCGTTCACAATGCGGCGCAGCTTACTGATCTCACTATCGAGAACCGGCTCGCCAATGTCGATGGAACTGCTGGCCAGGCGCGTCGATGGTGGGCGCGTTGGCGTTGGCGCGGGTGATTCGGTTGCTGTCGACGTGAATTCTGCCGTGGGCTCAACAGGAGCCGCAACGATTGGAACAACGGCGACTGGCGGAACAACTGCGGTGCTGGTCAGCGATGCACGCGTGATGTAGTGCGTCACACCTGCCGTGATGGCAACGAGTGCCGCAGCGGCCAGCGCCGGACGTACCCAGGTGCGTCGTACAACCTGACGCACGCTCGGCGCGCTCATCGGAATCACCGGCGCATCGATGCGCTCGGCGATTCCATTCCACAGATCACGCGACGGTGTGAGCTGCGGCAGCGCGGACGCGTTGGTGGTGATGCCCTGCAGGTCGGCCAACAGCGCTGCGCAACTGGTGCAGGCGAGCGCATGTGCTTCAACCGCCGCACGCACAGCGTCGGTCGCGTCGCCCTCGAGATATTCCGAGAGCGCGTTGGCGAAGCCGTCGCAGTCCGGTGTCATGGTCGGTGTGGTCATTTGGACAAAGCCTCTCTCAGTAACATTCTGGCGCGGTGCAGCTGTGCTTTCGTGGCTCCGGTGGTGACGCCCAGCATCTCGGCGATCTCCTCGTGCTTGTAGCCCTCGACGTCATGCAGCGTGAACACTCGCCTTGCTCCCTTCGGCAGCTTGTTGACCGCCATCTCGAGATCCATCCGGTCTCCGGGAGTGGTTGGCCTGGCAGCCAGGCCGTCGATACCATCTCCGTCTTCGTCGTCCTCGAATCGCGATCGCTGTCGTCCTTCAGTTTTTCGGTCGTTCAGAACCACGTTCACAGTGAGCCGGTGCAGCCAGGTACCGAAGGCACTTTCCCCGCGAAAAAGGTGGAGCTTTTCCCACGCCCGCACGAATACATCCTGCGTGAGCTCCTCAGCGCGCGTCCGGTCGGCGACCATCCGTGCGCAGAGCGTGAAGACCCGGTTCGTGTGGACCCGGTACAGGCGTTCGAACGCACGCCGATCGCCAGCGGCCGCGAGGGCCACATCGGGGTCGGCCGTGTACGCTGGAGCCGTCATGACAGGTTCAGATATCGCCACTGCGGCCATCGATCGTGTGGTCTCCCTCGGTGCACTGAATGGGATACCTAAACGGCCTAGAAGGTTTGAAAACGCTTGCGGGAGGCGAAGATACGCTGCACGGCCGCAGGAAGCTCGGAAACCGTGTCGATGACCACGTCGGCACCGCTTGCTTCCAGCTCGGCTCGCGCGAAGGCACCCCAAGTGACACCAAGGGTGCCGACGTCGGCGGCAACGCCGCTCAGGATGTCGTGTGGGGAGTCTCCCACGTAGACCGCTTCGGAGCTCGCCATGTTCATCAGGGCGAGCGCGCGCTCAACCGGTTCGGGATGCGGCTTGTGATTGACGCAGGTATCGCAGCCCACGAGTACTGGAAACAGCTCCTTCATCCCGAGAAAATCCACGGCGCGCTGCGCGAGCCAGTCGGACTTGCTGGTGACAATGCCGAGCTGAAAGCCCTCGTCAGAAAGCGCCTGAAGCGCCTCTGTCATTCCCGGGTACGATCGAAGCAGGCGATCGTGGTGCTCGAGCTGGAATTCGCGATAGCGCGTTAAGAGGCGCTGTGCCTCGGGCTCATCTCCGTCGGCCCATTCGCGCAGTACGGCCTGAAGGGGGCGTCCGATGCCGGCGCGCCAATCTACGTCCGTAGGTGCCTTCCCAGAGAAACCGATGAAGGCGTGGCGCGCCGAGCTGAGGATCAGCTCGATCGAATCGGCGACGGTTCCGTCGAGGTCGAAGAGGACAGCACGAGGCATGTCATGAAAAGTGGGTGTCACTCACTCTTTCCGCTACGCGCCGCGCGGCTTTCATTTTGAAGGCGTTGCGTGTATGACATAGCGAGGATGCCACATCACGTTTCACATTCGACCCAGACCTATGCATCACGACCGATCGGCGCGATTTGCGGTACTGTCACTGCTCGTTGGATTGGCCGCCTGTCAGAGCGGATCCTCGGCGAGCGCCGCATCTGCGAGCGCCGCAATGCCGCCAGCAACCGGGCCAGCTGTTCAAGCGCCCACCATGGAGCAGGCGGGCGAGTACCTCACGATTGTGGGCAGCTGCAACGATTGCCACACGCAGGGCTGGAGCGAAACGAAGGGCCAGGTTGCACCGGCCGATCGTTTTGCCGGACTCAATGTCGGTTTCCGCGGCGAGTGGGGCACGGTGTACGGAAAGAACTTGCGCACCATCACGCAGCGGCAGAGCGAGGATCACTGGGTGGAGGTGCTCAAGACGTCCGATGGTGGCGACGGCAAGCCGCCAATGCCGTGGTGGAACACGGCGCGGATGAGCGACCGCGATCTTCGCGCGATGTACCGCTACATCAAGTCGCTTGGCCCGAATACGAATGGCGTCCCGCGAAGTCTTAAGCCAGGCGTGGTGCCGACGGGTCCATGGGTGTGGGTCACGCCCAAGACGGGCGCGTAGTAAGTGTCATTCCAAGTGACGCGAGGAGTCTGCATTTTCACGTTGACCAGACAAGCAGATTCCTCGCTCCGCTCGGAATGACAGGCCTTCGTGTTCTCCGGCTCCTCGCAGCCACTGTAGTATTCGCCGCCTCGCTGTATGGCGGCGCGCACCGCTTCGCGCCCGCGCCGGCACTCGGCGCCTTTCTTGATCCAGCGCACGGCGTGTGGTCGCTGATTCGCACGGCGGATCACGCCGCGGCCTCGAGCGCGCAAATCGCACATCTCGGTGCGGATGTGCAGATCGTCTACGACGACCGGGCAGTGCCGCACATCTTTGCCACGTCGGAAGAAGACGCATATCGCGCCATGGGTTGGGTGGTCGCGCGCGACCGACTCTTCCAGATGTATCTGCAGACGATGGCGGCGACAGGACGACTCACGGAGCTCGCAGGAGCACGCGCGCTTCCGCTCGATCGTGAAATGCGGCGCCTTGGCTTGCCTCGTGCGGCCGAGCGTGCGCTCGCGGCAGCGGATACCGCGGCGTTCATGCACAACGCGCGCGCATACGCTGAGGGCGTGAACGCATACGTCCGTGAGATGCCGAAGTCGGAACTACCGCTCGAGTTTCGCTTGACTGGAACGCAGCCATTCGAGTGGACGCCACTCGCGTCATTTCATCTGTTCGGTCGCATGGGATGGACGCTCGCGTATCTCTCAACGGAAACGGAACGCTCCGCTGCGGCATCGCGCGTTGGAGTGCGCGCAGCGGAAGCACTGTTCCCGGACGCGTATCCCATTCAGGAACCGATTCAACCGAACGGACAGCATGCGCCGCGCATGGATTTTCAGAAGCTGCCGCCTCCGGGCGCGCCGGACACTACGTCGCTGCTGTTAGCATCAGCGGTCGATGCGTTTCTGCCGTCGAAGCTTTTTGCGCAGAAGGATGCCGACGTCTCGCCGCAGACATTCGCGAGCAACAACTGGGCGGTATCGCCGTCGCGCAGTGCAAATGGTCACGCATTGCTCGAGGGAGATCCACATCTCGAATTGAATCTGCCGTCGATCTGGTACGAGGTGCATCTCGTCGTGCCGGGCAAGCTCGATGTCTACGGCGTGACCATTCCTGGCGCACCGGGAATCGTGATCGGCTTCAATCGTGACGTCGCGTGGACGTTCACCAACACCGGCACGGATGTGTTGGACTATTACGCCGAGGTTGTCGACAACGACGCGCATCCGACGAAGTATCAGGTTGACGGTGCCTGGCGTCCGCTCGAACAACGGATCGAGAAGTACGCTGGCTCGCACGGACAAGCGCTGGCAACGGACACGCTGTACTTCACGCATCGCGGTCCGATGCGTCGCGTGCGCGATCGTTGGTTGTCCATGCGATGGACGGTGCTCGAGGCAGGGCGCGAGCTCGAAGCTTTCTATGGTGCGTCGCATGCGAAGAGTGCGAACGAACTCGAAGCGGCGATGGGGCAATCGTATTTCGCACCAGCGCAGAACATGCTCTCAGCAGATCGCGGCGGACATATCGCCATTCGCTCCACGGGCCACTATCCGAATCGACCCGGTGATGGGAAGGGAAATGTGGTGCGCGATGGATCGCTGAGCGCGAGCGACTGGACGGGTTTTCTTCCGCTCAGTGCATATCCGCAGAGCGTGGATCCGGCGCAGGGATATCTCGCATCTGCCAATCAACAGCCGATCGATCCCAAGTTTGCGCAGGGTTGGTGGGGTGGCAACTACGATCCCTGGCGTGCGCTGAGAATCAATGCGCTGCTTCGTGCGGATTCAGCAATGACACCGGCAAAGATGCAGGCCTTCCAAACAGATCCGGGAAGCGAGCGCGCAAATTTGTTCGTTCCGTATTTCGTGAACGCTGCGCGACGCCACAGCACTGACACCTCGTCGAAGCGAGGAGCGCGACTCGCCGAGGCGGAGCGAATACTCGCGGGATGGGACCGGCGCTATACGAAGGAGAACACCGCCGCAGTGCTGTTCGAGGAAGCCATGCGTACGCTCACATCAGCAGTGTGGGACGAACTGAGCGACGATGGTCGTCGCGTGGCCACTCCATCGTCTGGCGTGCTGCTCGAGTTGTTGGCCGATCCAACGAGCGTATGGTGGGATGATCGCTCCACGAGCGCTGTGGAAAATCGCGACGACATTCTGGCGAATGCATTGGAGGCAGCCGTTGCGTCGGTTCACGCGCGCTATGGCGAGCCGGGCAGCGCGAAGTGGCGCTGGAGCAATGTTCGGAACGCAAACATCAACCACCTGCTTCGGCTAAACGCGCTGTCCGCGCTCAACCTGCCGGTGCAGGGTGGGCCAGGAACGCTCAGCCCATCCGTCGGGATTGGGACGCATGGGCCGAGTTGGCGCATGGTGGTCGAGATGGGTCCGGACGTTCACGCGTGGGCGACGTATCCCGGCGGCCAGTCCGGACGTCCTCTGAGTCAGCACTACACAGATCGCCTTCCGCTCTGGCTCCGAGGTGAGTTGGAGCCAATTCGTTTTCCGCGTACGCCGGCAGAAATCGATGCGCCGCATCGAAGCTCGGTTGTCACGCTCACTGCAGCGCACTGACCTCATGTATCTGCATCTCCTCATCGCGCTCATCGTTGCCGCGACCACCTGGGTTGTTGGATGGTGGGGCGTTGCCGTGGTGGCGCTCGTTGCGGGCTTCATCATGCGCGCACGAGGTGGCCGCGCATGGGCGGTGGCCCTCGGCGCCATTGAAGGGTGGGCGCTGCTCCTCATCGTGGATTCACTGGGCGGTCGCTCGCAGGAACTCCTTCGACTACTCTCCGGTACCATCAACATTCCCGGCCCGGCGCTCATTGCCGCGACGCTCCTGTTTCCGGCACTCATTGGCTGGAGTGGTGCCGCGCTCGCTGCGGAGTTGGGACGACTTCCGTTTTTCACTCACCGCAATTGATGCCGACGCGCCCCTGGGTTCTCGCCGAAACAACATGGAAGACCGTTGACGCCACGCCGTACGCGGTGGCCGTGTTGCCATGGGGCGCCACTGAAGCGCACAACTATCACCTGCCGTATGCGACGGACAACATCCAGTCGGAGCGCCTCGCCATCGAGTGCGCACGCATTGCGTGGGAGGGTGGCGCGAAGGTCGTGGTGCTGCCGTGCGTTCCATTCGGCGTGAACACCGGGCAGCTCGACATCAAGCTCTGTCTCAACATGAATCCGGCGACGCAGGCTGCATTGCTCGCGGATCTCGTGCACGCGCTCGAGGCGCAGGGCATTCACAAGCTCGTGATCTTCAACGGACATGGCGGCAATGATTTCCGTCAGATGATTCGCGAACTCCAGGCGAAGACGACTGTGTTTCTGTCGGCTGTGAACTGGTACAAGGTCGGCAATCCGAACCGCATCTTCACGGATCTCGGCGATCATGCCGGCGAGTTGGAAACGAGCGTGATGATGCACCTCACACCGGAGCTGGTCAGTCCGCTCGACGAAGCGGGCGCGGGCAGTGAGCGTCGCTGGAAAATTCCCGCGTTGCGGAATGGCAGTGCATGGGCTCCTCGGCGATGGACGGAAATTTCAGCGGACACCGGTGTGGGAAATCCAGCGCTCGCGTCGCCGGAAAAAGGAGCGCAGTACGCCGCTGAGGTAACGAGTGCGATGGGGCAGTACCTCATCGACCTCGCGAATGCGGACATTGGAGACCTGTACGAATGATGCCGGCATTTTCCGCTAGCCGAGCGATGCCCCGGAGTACAGGATTGGGAATGCGCCGATTCGCTGTAATGCTGTCGCTGGTCGCTCTGCCGCTCGCGGCGCGGGCGCAGGCGTCCTCACAGGGTACCGATCCTGGTCCTCATATCTCGCCAGCGATTGGCGTGCACTATGGGAGTCCGCTGCGCGCGTCGGGCGCCGCGGGGTTTCTCGTTGACCTGAACGGCAACAAGAACGACGGCGTCATCGTGATGGGCGAACTCGGCCAGCAGGGCGGCCAGGTGTCGCTTGGCTACTTCCGCATGCTGGGTTGGTTCGGCTCGGGCTATTCGCTCCGCGCTACGCTGGTGCGCACTGCCGACGACCCGTGGAATGCCACGGAGCACACCACGTATGCCGGCGTGGAGTTGCACGGCATGCTGATCTTTGGTGTCGGCGGGCGGGTGGGTTTCCTTCGCCGGACCAGTCACTCGGGCACCGATCCGCACGAGACGCTGGTGCCGATTGGAATCTCGATCGGTTTCTAGCGGCCAATGGATATTGATTGGCCGCTGGCCGCAGAGCTCGTTTTTGTTTTCGTGGTGCTGAGTTTCGTGCGATGGCGCTGGTTCAAGAGCCGCATGCGGCGGCTGAACGCGAAAAAGCCCGCTGACCGCTGACCGCTGACCGCTGACCGCTTCCCGCTGACCGCTGACCGCTAACCGCTTCCCGCTAACCGCTAACCGCTAACCGCTTCCCGCTTTCCCGCTAACCGCTTCCCGCTAACCGCCTCCCGCTTCCCGCTCAGCCTTCGGCTGAAACGACGACGGGTTCGTGCTTCTTGAAGCGACGGAACAGCCAGCGCACGAGCAGAACGACGAGGATGATTGGCAGGGCGATTTTCAGAATCGCGAAGCTCGCGACCAGGAACAGGCCGATGGCGACGACAATTGTACCGCCCACGCCGATGATGAGGGCGACCGGCAGGCCCAACGCGCCGAGGAGCAGGAAGACCGGTGCGCCGACGACGCCGAGTACGAGGAGGATGGGAAGGCCGATGAACTTGAGGACGGCGGCCAGGGGGGTGAGAATCAACAGGAGCAATGAGAAGGCTCCGCCCACGGTCCTTCCGGCGATGAGTTGAAGGGCGAGCGCCTTGAGCAGCGTGATCATGTTGAATGCTCCGTGATAATCCGGGTGGCCTGCAATAAGCCATACGAGCGAGGCGTGCCCGGGGTTTCCGCCGCGGCGTGAGACGTCAGGCTTCGAGTGAAGGCAGCGGACGAGGCTTGCGAGCCTGCGTGAGCTCGACCACCGATGAAATGCTCTCACTCACTTTGCGCAGGGCATCCTGATGCTTGCGAAGGAGATCCGAGGCGGCTGCAGCGGTCGGCGTCATTCGCTGGCGACGAAGGCGCACGTAGTTGAGGCGCAGCAGCCAGATGGCTTGTTCGGCGTCGCCACAGGAGACGGGATTGAACATCGTCCACCCTGCGGTGGACACATTATCGAGGGGTTCTGCGAGTCGCTCGCGCACGACGGTGGCCTTGAGCGCCTTGGTCAGCGAGAGATGCACGCCGCAGTCGGTGTGGATGTGGCCGATCTGTCGTCCGTAGAGGCGGAACTCGACACCGTCGTCTTCGCCGGCTTCCTGGTGGCTGGCGTGCGGCCGCATCTCGACGCCGGGCCAGCGTCGCACTTCATCAATCACTTTCAGCGCAAAGGCTTCGCGCTCGCGTCCGTTGAGCACTCAATTACCCTCTGTGGTCTCGGAGCCGTACAGAAGGCATACTCCGTACCGGACAGAGGTGCGAGGTTGGAGGCGCGAGTGGCGAGGGGCGAGGAAACCAGGAGAAAAAACGGATGAACTGCATTCGATATGTCGGTCTGGCGATTTGTGTCTCGAGTCCAGCGGCGGCACAATGGATTCCGCAGAGCAGCGGAACCACTGTTGAATTCCGCGGGCTGAGTATTACGTCGTCATCGGTTGTGTGGGCGAGCGGGCAGCGCGGGACTGTGATTCATTCGCTCGATGGTGGAAAGACGTGGACCACGGACACGATTCCCGGAGCCAGTAAGCTGGACCTGCGTTCAATTGAAGGGACGTCCGATCGCGTGGCGCATGCGATGAGCATTGCCGATTCGGGGCGGATTTTCCGCACCACCGACGGCGGACGCACCTGGACGCAGCAATACCTCGGCCTAAAGAAGGGATCGTTCTTCGACGCGATTCGCTTCTGGGATGCGAAGCACGGCATCGCCGTCAGTGATCCCGTTGACGGACGCTTTCTCTTCATCACCACCAGCAATGGTGGCGACACGTGGGAAGAAGTGCCGGTCGATCATCTGCCGCTCGCCCTTGAGGGTGAGGGCGCGTTCGCCGCGAGTGGCGGGTGTCTTACGGTGAGTGGAACATCGGACGTGTGGCTGGCGACCGGTGGTGCGACGTCCGCACGCGTCTTTCACTCGGGCGACCGTGGCAAAACGTGGACGGTGAGTGATGCGCCGATTCGCGCTGGCGTTGCGGCGGCAGGTGCATTCGCGATTGCCTTCCGTGATGCGAGGAATGGCATCGTCGTTGGCGGCGACTATACCAAGGCGAAGCTCGGCGGGCGAAACGTGGCGGTCACGACAGACGGTGGACGTACGTGGGCGCTGGTTGATAGCACGAGCTCACCGCAGGGGTTCAAGTCCGCCGTGTCATATGTGCCGGGCACGAATGGGCAGTCAATTGTGTCGGTGGGGTTGAGTGGCACCGATGTCTCGCGCGACGGCGGACGGACGTGGGTGCAGACCGATACGATTCCGTACAACTCGGTGTTGATGGCCGGACGTGAGACGGGCGTTGTGGTTGGACCGCGTGGGAGGCTGGCGATTGGGATTTTTCCATAACAGCGGCAGGTACGTTGTCCCTCGCTGCGCTCAGGACGACAAACTGCTCGCTGCGCTCAGGACGACATGCGATCTGTCGCCCTGAGGCCTCAGCCGAAGGGCACCGTACGTGTTTCGAATCCGAAACGTTTGTGTAATTTCGATTGCGCTCGCGGGCTTTTGCGCCGTAGCTTTGCCGATCTGAAGAAACCGCCTTCTCTCACAGCTGGGCGGTTGTCGCTCTCACATCTCAAAAAATGAATCTTCTCCGCTCACGTGCGCTGCGAATCGCAGCGTTCGGACTCGCGCTCGTCGCCTGTAACTCCGACCGCGTGCTCGCTCCCGGAACGCTGCTCACTCCCGGATCGACTCAGCGCCTTGGCGGCGCATCGTTGCCCACGGTACGGATTGCCGAGTTCCATTACGACAACCCTGGAACGGACGCGAACGAGAAGATCGAGATTTCCGGGCCGGCGGGTACTGACCTGGCCGGCTGGACGATCGTCCGCTACAACGGTGCGAATGCCGCCGCCGGTGTGACGTATGCGTCGCCCGCGGGGCCGACCATCACCGGCATCATTCCGGCGAGCTGCAACGGACGCGGCGTGCTGGTGTTCAGCTATCCGCAGGACGGCTTGCAGAACGGCGGCAACGACGGCTTCGCGCTCGTTGATAACAACGGCGTGCTCGTCGAGTTCCTCTCGTATGAAGGCGTAATGACGGCGTCGAACGGCATCGCCGCGGGCCGTGTATCCACGGACGTTGGCGTATCCGAGACCGGGACGGCGTCGGCGCCCCCGGTGTCGTCCATCCAGCGTCAGCCTGACGGCACATGGATTCTCGCGACCGCAGGCGCCGTGAACTTCGGCGTTTGCAATGATGACAATGGTTCCGTCGTCACGCCGGTGGCCGCGAGTGTGACCGTGACGCCCGCGACGGCGACAATCAATCAGGGCACCACGCAGCAGTACACGGCGACCGCGTACGATGCGTCGAATAACCCGATTCCGGGCGCGCCGATCACGTGGGCCGCGACACCAGCGTCCATTGCGACGATCAGTGCGAGCGGTCTTGCAACGGGTGTCGGCGCAGGCGACGCAAGCATCACGGCGACGTCCGGCAGTGCCACGAGCACACCCGTGACGCTCACGGTGAATGCGGCCGCACCATACACACCGCCCGACATTCGCTTCTCGGAACTTCACTACGACAACGGCGGCAACGACGTCGGCGAAGCAATTGAAATTGAAGGACCGATCAACACGAACCTCGCGGGCTGGAGCATTGTGCTGTACGACGGCAACGGCGGCGGCACGTATGGCAGCGTGGTTCCAGTGAATGGAACGCTGACCGGCACGTGCAACCTGCGCGGCGTCATCAGTATCAGCTTCCCGGTGAACGGGCTGCAGAACGGATCGCCTGACGGCTTTGCGCTCGTCGACAACAACGGCGTGCTCGTCGAGTTCCTTTCATACGAAGGCACAATGACCGGCACGGCCGGCATCGCAACCGGTATCACGTCGCGCGACATCGGTGTCGCGGAAGTGGGCAATGAGAATGCCGGTCTCTCGCTGCATCGGAGCGCCGATGGCCAGACATGGTCGGGACCGACGAGCGCAGACTTCGGCTTCGTGAATGCGTGCGGTGGACCGCCACCGTCGAGCATCACCTTCAGCGGACGCAGCCCGACGAGCGATCCCGCGCTTCCGATTGGATTTGAAGGACAGATCTTCGCATCGGAGAAGATTGGCGGCGTCACGCAGACCACCACCATCACCTGGAGCTCCGACACACCGGCCATCGCGAGCATCGATCAGAATGGTGTGTTCCGCTCGCTTTCCGCCGGCTCAGCGATTCTTCGCGCAACGGCAACCGACGGCGCCACGGCGACCATCGCGATGCCGACGTCGGTGGGCACGCAGAGCAGCGTGAACTACCAGGGCAACACCGAGTTCGGCATTCCGACTGATGCGGACAACAGCGATGACTTCATCGTCACGCATGCGGAGTTCACGTCGTCGTACAACAAGAACCTCGGTCATCCGAACTGGGTGAGCGAGCGACTCGATGCGAACAACTACGGCATCCAGGATCGCTGCAATTGCTTCACGTTTGATCCGGAGCTCGATGCCGCAGGATTCCTGCATCTCACCACGAACGATTACACGGGCTCCGGCGGTGCAGCGGGCTTCGGCATCGATCGCGGTCACATGACGCGCTCGGCCGATCGCACGGCGAGTGATCTCGACAATGCGCACACGTACTGGTTCAGCAACGTGATTCCGCAGGCCGCCGCAGTAAACCAGGGGCCGTGGGCGGACGAAGAAGTGGTGCTCGGCAACTTCGCGAAGGCCGGCAAGGAGGTGTACGTCATCTCCGGCGGCGCTGGTTCGCAGTTCTCGCTCAAGGGCGAGGGCAAGATCTACATGCCTGCCTCGGTGTGGAAGGTTGCGGTGATCATGGACGGAGGCAAAGGCCTGAGCGACGTGCACTCGCCATCCGATGTGCAGGTGATTGCCGTGATCATGCCGAACGTCTCGACGATTGGCAGTGATTGGACAGCGTACAAGACGACGGTGGACGCGGTGGAAGCACTGAGCGGATACGACCTGCTTTCGTTGCTGCCGGACAACCTCGAGAACGCGATCGAAGCCAACGACCAGATTCCGACGGCGCGCGTGACGGGTCCGAGCACGGGCAATGAAGGCAGTGCGCTGAGCTTCGATGCCAACACGTCAACCGATCCGGATGCTGGTGACGTGCTGACATACAGCTGGACGTTCGGCGACGGCACCACGGGCACGGGCGTGAATCCGTCGCACACGTTTGCCGACAACGGCACGTACACGGTGACGGTGAAGGCAACGGATTCGCACAACGTGTACAGCACCGCCACGCTGACGGTGACGATCAACAACGTTGCGCCGACCGGCACGCTGAATCCGGGTTCGACGAATGAAGGCTCGCCGTACACGCTGGCGTTAAGCAACGTGACCGATCCGTCAACGGTGGATGCCGCGTCGCTGACGTATCAGTTTGATTGCGGCGATGGCGCGGGCTTCAATGCGGTGTCGTCATCGAATTCACGCAGCTGCGCGAGCGTGGCTGACGATGCGGTGCGCACGGTGCAGGCGCGAGTGATCGACAAGGACGGTGGCTCGAACACGTACTCGTCGACGGTGACCGTGCTCAACGTTGCGCCGACGATCACGAACATTGCGGCGCCAGCAGCGCCGGCGAAGAACGGCACGATCGTGTCCATCACGACTGACTTTGCCGATGTGGGCGTGAACGACACGCACGCGGTAAAGGTGCAGTGGGGCGACGGCGGAATCAGCAACGAGAATGTCGGATCGGCGCTGACCAAGGTCTCGAAGCATATCTACGCCAAGGCCGGTATCTACACGGTGACCGTGACGGTGACGGACGATGACGGCGGCGCGGTGTCGCAGACCACGAGCATCATTGTGTATGACGTGTATGCGGGCTTTGTGACTGCGGATTCGTACATTGGCGGTACGACGGCGCGCCTGCTGGGCAACGTGCAGTACAACACCGCCGGCGTGCTCAGTGGCTACATGACGCTGGTTGGTTCGCCGATTCTACCGGTGACGATCAAGACGTTCGACTATCTCGTGGTGACGGGCGCCGACACGGCCACGTTCCAGGGCACGGGCGTACTGAGCGACAAGACGCCGGTTGGCGTGTACGTGCGATCAATTGACGGCAACCGCAGCACTCCGGCATCGAGCGACAAGATTCGCATTCGTGTGTGGACCCTGAACACGGGCGTGGTGCTGTATGACAGCGCTCCGGGTGCTGATGATCTCAGCACGCCGACGACAACGATGACTGGAAACTTCGCAATTCATTCGTAGGTCAGCCGGGCAATCCTACCAACGAAGCACCACGGGGTCAGCCGAAAGGCTGGCCCCGTGGTGTTTTGTACCAATCATGATGATCGATATGACTTCATTTGTTAGTGGTTGAGCGCGATGCAACGGCTGTGCGGCATGGAGCAGTTCTCTTATCGGTCGCGCAGCGGGTGTTTTTAGACTAGCGATTGCCGCATGAAGTCGGCGCTCCCTGCCGAGTGGCATGAACGCGCTGAGCGCGGTGCGCACTTCGGTGATCAATGGGAGAAGCTCAGCGCGGTGCTGGCGAGGGAGTGCGCGGCTCAATTGCTCGAGGCGGTGAATAGCCGATGTGCGGAGCGCACTCCTGGTGGCGCTGACACCACTCAGCACGCGCAGCCGCTCGGCGGTGCGCCACTGTTCCACGGCCATTGCGATCTGCGTGCGTTCATCGTCGATGATGTCGCGAGCACTTCCCGTGGCGAAGGCAATTGCATCGAGAAGCGGGTGTCTCGAGGCATCGTCCTCGAATGCGGCGAGCAGTGTTCCGTCCGCGAGACAGGCGAGCCAGCCCACCCTCGGAGCGGCGACCGCTGCGTGCCTTGGGCCGCCGACCGCCTGCGCTGTCTTGCACCGCCACGCGTTAAGAGCCTGAAAGATCGTGCCGCGAAGATCAGCGCTGATACCCGACGCCGCCTTTGTGAGTGTTGCCTCAGTGAGGAGCGGGAGACTGTCGGCCGTCGAGCTACTGATGCTGCTCGCGAGCGAGGCCTTGGCGCGCAAACGTTGCTCGATATCCAGTAGCACGTCTGCGGAGGCGGGCGGTGCGAAGAGCATGCTCCGAACAGAGGCAGCGCCACCTGGCCTGCGGACTCGGCCCAAACGCTGAAGCAATCGCGCTGGATTCCACGGCAAGTCGAGATGAACAACGATGCTCGCGTCCTGAAGGTTCAGCCCTTCTGACAACAGGTCGGTGGTGAGAAGGAGCGTGACCTGCTCATGCTCCTTGAATGATGCGCCGCCCTGCGAGAGTGGAGCGAAGCGCGCCAGCAATTCCTCGCGCGGAATTCTGCCGGAGGCGATAGTCGCTTCGTGCGACGAGAGCATCCCGACTTGCGGTTCAGATCGAAGAAGCCTGTGGAAGCCAGCGACTGTGCTCGCGAACTCACTGAATGCGAGAATCCGTTCATGTGGCGCTGCACGCCTGATCTCTCGCAGCGCAGCGACGCGAGCAATGTCCGGATCGGGCGTCTGCTTCAGGGCTGCGGATAGTGAATCGAGAGCTTCGCGCTCGTGTGTGAGACGTGTCGTGAGCGAGGTTGAATTTTCAAAAAGTACGCCTTCGATGAGGATGTACGTGAGACCCAGTTGAATTGCGCTTTCCGATGATGACCATGCGAGCGCTTCACTCATGGACGGGAGCACTCCATCGGCAAGTCCCTGTTCGACGGCAGTGCTGACTCGAAGCCGTTTGCGCAGGCGCGCACGCAGTGCCGCGCGACTCGACGCCCACGCGCGCACGAGGCCGATGGCGCGGAGCGCGCCTTCGTCGCCGGTATCGCGTGGGCGCACGGGCTCGGGCAGCGCGAGAATCGCCTGAAGCACACGTTCGTCGCGCACACCGATGTCGATCCACACCGGCGGTTCGACTGCAGGGAGGCCAGCGGATGCCGCTTCGTCGCCGCGCACGACGAACGTGTTGAGCGCATCTGCGTCGAGCGCGAATGCTGCCTCGCCGATGAAGAGTGCGATCTGTGCCGAGAGGTCGCGCGTCCTGTTCTGGAGAGGCGTTGCGCTGAGGAGAATTGTCGTCGCATTCGCCGTGAGTGTCACGAGTGACTCATAGCGACGAATGCCGGGATTGCGAAAGTGATGTGATTCGTCGATGACGATGACGTCAAAGTCTTCGGCCGGAGCACTACCGCGACTCAATTCATCATGCGTTGCGACCGTACACGGCACACCAGAGCGCGTCATCGCCCGCTGCCACGTGTCGCGCAGCGCCGACGGTACGACTATCAGTCGTCGTTTCCACATACGCGCCAGTGCCAGCGCCACGTATGTCTTCCCGCGACCGACATCATCCGCGATAAGACAACCACCGTATGCGGTGAGAACTCGCTGCGCGCGCGACATGAGTAGCCGTTGATGCTCGTGTAGCGTGATGCTTCCAAGGTCCGCGATGGGAAGGGCATCGAGGCACGCTGCTGCGATCGCGGCGCGCGCGGCCCTCAGCGCTTCGTCTGGATCTGCGCCCATTCCAGCAGTGGCTCCATGTCGCGCACCTGAATGCCGTAGGCACGACAGGCGGCTTCGAGAAGCTCGACGTCAGACGGTGGGTTTCCCAAGCCACCGCGCTCGGCGAGCGGCCCAAGGATATGCCGGGCAGACGTCCAGTCACGCGGCAGGGGAAGAAGCGAGACCGTCCACGCGAGATACCGATGCCAGCCACCCCGCGCGGGTTCGGCGATGGTATTCAACCATGCTGCCGCGAGTGGGCTATTGAGCAGCGCGCAGAGTGTCAGCGCGTCGGACGGATCGTCGGCATGAACGACGTAGCACGTATTGAGCGGTACGGTGCGATCACCCGCGGCAAGTACGAGCGCGCGGGGACGACGGCCGAAGTCGCCCCAGACGACACGTGAACGCGAGTGGTCGGCGCCGTCCGTGCGAAAGAGCGTCCACCACAGTTTCGGCGTACGGAGATCCGTTCGCTGCGCCAGCTCACGCTTCCATGGCGCAAGCCAGTGCGCCGTTCCGGCTGGCAGTACCGTGAGTGGTGCACCGTTCGCATCGTGCGTCCACACAATTGCCTTGCGAGAGTGCCGAACCGACCATGCGGTCAGCGCGTCGCCGCGGAGGAGCGGTCGGATCTGTTCGCGCTCGACCGTTCCGCGTCGACCGTTCCCGATGACAAAAACGTCGTTGCCCCGTTCGTCCAGCGCATCAACGATGAACGCATCGTTGTGTCCGCACTTCACGCCCAGCGTTGGGCGGCCAAGTGCCGATTCGGCGAACGGTGCGCCGTGAGTGCTCAGGAGATCGAAGGCGCGTCGCGCCTCGGGTGGAAGCAAGAGCAACGGACTCGCAGCGTCATTGGGTACAAGACGCAACGCGTCGGGGCCGCCGGTCCATTCCGCAGCGACACGATTGATGTGCACTGTGGCACGTACTGGAGATGTTGCATCACGGTCGGCCGCGGCAACAACCATGGAGGGATAGACGGCTGCATCGAATGTCGCGGGTGCATTGCTCCAATCTTCAATGGCGCGCAATTGAAGCTTGGATGCGAGGAGACGTCGCACGCCGCCTCCTGCCAATGAGCGCCACAACTTGGCAGGGAGCAGCAGCGCAATACATCCATGAGGAGACACGAGGTCCGTGCTTCGCTCGACGAACAATGACGCGAGATCGACCTGCGACGCAAAGCCAGCCGGCGTGCCACTGCTGCTGCCGGCACTCCATGCTGCGTCGCGATAGACAGCGAAGCGAGTGCGCAGTGATGCACGCGCGGCGACGGGAATATTGTGGATGCGAACCCACGGCGGATTGCCCAGGACGAGCCTGAAGCCACCACGCGCGTGAACGGCGGCGAAATGCGATGCGAATGAAAAGGGCAGGGCGCCGCCGTCGAGCATGCGTCGCCGCTCACGACGCAACGCCATGGCCCGCATGCGGCTCGCTCGCATTTCGGCACGCCTGCTCGCGCTGGGGCTCGAACGCAAGCCGAAGAGATCCGCTGCTCGCTGCGCTCGCACACGCTCTCGGCGCTGATTGGAAAGCGACGAGAGTTCACGATCGATGATTGCGATGGCGCGTCGCCGTTCTTCGCGTTGGAGCGCCCTCCGGAGCGTAACCTTTCTCGGCCCGCTCGCGCGCACGTAGCGTGAGTGCAGGCGTGCGAGGATTGCAGACGGTCCCACGAGCGCAGGCGGCAGACGGAACGCATCGCCGGCGAGTGAGTCACCGACGCGCACGTTGCAATCGAGGTTGGGCAGCGGAGGCACGGCTGACATACGCGTCTCGCTGCTCTCAATCACCACCGAGAGCCACAGTCGAAGCTCGCAGAGCCACACGGCAGTGGGATTGACATCGACACCGTGAATGGTGCGCCCAAGTACTTCGCGGCGGATTGTCGCCACATCGCGAACGTCACCGCATTCGCGATGCAGCGCCGAGACTCGCTCCAGGGCGTGGACTAGGAACGCGCCAGAACCACAGGCGGGATCGAGAATCGCAAGGTCGGCAAGCCTGGCCTTGAGCTGCAACCGATCAGCGTCGGAGAGTTCACCAGCGCGTAGCGCGGCACGGACGCTGTCTTCGCGCAAAGTGTGATCGCTCAGCGCGATGGCGAGTGCCTCCGTGGTCACGTGATCCACGAGATCATGCGGTGTATAGAACGCACCACTCGAGCGCCGTTCCCGGGACGCCATCAGCGATTCGAATGCGCGGCCAAGCATTTCCGGATCGATCGATGCTTCCATCCATTGGTCGTCGGACTCACGAGCAGTAAACCGATAGGCGCCGAACAACTCGCCGAAGAGTGATCCGAAGGCTTCGTCGCTGAATCGCGCGCGTGCGTGTCGCTTCTCGAGTGGCGTGCGCGCGAACAGGCCGCCGTTAAGGAACGGAATGGCGCCGAACTTCCTTGCGACCTGTGCACGTTGGCTGATACGCGTGTTGAGTGTGCCGAAGAAGAGCGGCAGCAGCACGCGATGATGGAAGCGCCCGCCGCTCGCCATGCAGTTGTCGAATTGCCGAGCGAGAAAACCGTGGTCGCCATCGAGCCATCCTTTGGTTTCCAGAAAGGACAGGAAGAGCAATCGAGAAACGTGGAGGAGCGCGAGCTCGCTGCGATCACCTGGCGAAACACCGGTGAGCGAATGCGCCAACGCTGTGACGCGCTGATCGAGCACTCGATAGAAGCGACGCGTGAGTGCTTCCCTGCCAAGCAGCTCGCACCAGCGCATGTGGATGAGCAGGTCGTCGCCGTCGAATGCCGCGGCGAGGGAAAGTAGCGTTTCCGCGTCGCTCGAGACCACGCGTTCGCGTTGAGCCACGAGCGCGACCACTCGCGGGCCGCGGTTGCCGAGGTACCATGCGGCGATCCCCACCTCGTTTCCGTGCGCGGCCGTGCCGATCACCAGCCACAGCACGTGTTTCGACGATTGGTGAAGTGACGTAGCCAGGCGCGTCATGACTGCTCGCAGTGAAGGAGCGGAGGGAACATCGATGCACAGCGCCCTCAGCGACCCGCGACCGGTGAACAACTCGGCGGTTGTGATTTCATCGGGAAGCGAGAGCCTGCGTCGCGCGTTGGCGTCGAGCACGAGACCTTCGTCCGCGAAGCGGAGGAACTGAACGATATTCTGGCGGCCGGATCGCGAGTTGGCGGCGGCAAGAAGTTCGGCGGCATGTCGGAGAGTGGGCACATCGGCAGGCTACAACCGCGCGCGTCTCATCCCGCCATCGTGCTATTGCACACGTCATCAAATTATTGACGCAACGCATACGGCGGGGTTCTGCCCGCAGTTCCAGAGGTCCCGTTGGCTCAGGGGCCCCCATGCACCAACCGCGGGGAGGCACAAAGGGCGCGGCGAACCGGCCAACTTTGTTGGGCTGCTTCGTGTCCAATAGTGCGAAACCCCCGCGCCCGCACGATATTTCCGGACCATGATCTCCCATACTCCAGACCCAGCCTTCATCGATCGCATCCGCGACCGGCTGGGTGATCGATACGACATCGAACGTGAGATCCTCGGCGGAGGTATGAGCCGGGTGTTCGTCGCGCGCGAGAAATCGCTCGACCGGCAGGTGGTGATCAAGTTTCTGCCGCCGGAAATTGCGGCCGAAGCCAATCGTGATCGGTTCCGTCGCGAAATCCAGATGGCGGCGCGGTTGAGCCATCCGCACATTGCGCCGCTGTTTTCCGCGGCCGAAGACGGCGAGTTGCTGTACTACACGATGCCGTTCATCACCGGCGAATCGCTGAAGCACCAACTGGAATTGGGGCGCCGGTTCAGCGTCGAAGAAACGCTCGAGATTCTCCACGACGTGGCCGACGCGCTTGCCTATGCGCACAAGTCGGGCATCGTGCATCGAGACATCAAGCCGGGCAATGTGCTCCGCGAAGGGCATCACGCCGTCATTACGGACTTCGGTGTCGCAAAGGCGGTGAGTTTTGCCCTTGGCCTCGACTCGCGGTCATCTGTGGCCACGACCACCGGAATGGCAATTGGCACACCGGCGTACATGGCGCCGGAACAGATCGCCGGCGACGCGAGTGCAGATCATCGCGTCGACATCTATGCCTTCGGTTTGCTCGGCTACGAATTACTGACGGGTCACGCGCCGTTCCGTGCGCCGTCGCCGCAAGCGCAACTCGCCGCGCAACTCACGCAGACGCCGGCACCGATTCACACGGTCCGCAGCGATGTGCCGCCGGTGCTCGCGGTGCTGCTCGCGCGTTGCCTGGAGAAGGATGCGGCTCGTCGTCCGCCAAGTGCAGAGGCGGTGCTCGAGGTCCTGCGCGCGGTGGGATCGTCGTCGGGCGCGATGTACACCACGTGGAGTCCGCGCACCAAGCGATCCAAGGCATTGCTAGCAGCGGCAGCTGTTGCCGTTATCGCAGCCGGGGTATGGGCTGTGACGTCGAAGCGCGAGACGTCGCCACCGACTGCAACGGTTGCGCGTGTCGATACGGTATTGCAGAAGCCCAGTGTGCCGACGCCGCTTCCTTCCTCCGCCGTCACCAAGGCGGAGCGTGACAGCATTCGGCTCATCAGCGAACAACTTGCGAAGAAAGACGCTCGGCTGCTCGGATTGGTGAAGGACTCAGTTGCCAATGCGGTGCGCCGTTCGATGACTGATTCCATTACCAAGGAGAAGGAAGCGGAACTCGCTGCCACACGAGTCCGCGATTCTGTCGCCCGCGGGTCTCGCGTGGTCGTACATATTCCGGCATTCAGCATGGGCTCGCGTACGCTGCCGCTGCTGCCGGAGATGTTCACCGATCGCGCGCAGCATATGGGTCCGCCGCGCCGGATCGGAATTGCCATTTACTCAGGGCTCCGCAATCCGTCCGCGGTGATCGCCGCCGGCGTGATCCGCGATAGCATGCTTGCGCGTCTCCGCACGAAGGATCGATTCGTCGTGATCCCGCAGGACTCCATCGCGAATGCACTCGCGCGCAGCCGCACGATTGATTCGCTGCGGACCTGGTTGAAGGCGGACCTGTGGGTCACCATCAACTCGACGGGCGAGTTTGCGGCAGACAGCATGCAGTGGAGTGTGACGATGCGCGATTTCACCTCGCACACCAGCTACTCGCAGCGGGGCATTGTGAGCAAACGCGTTAGTGCGAATGATGCCGCGCCGGCGTCGATCATCTCGATGCTCACCGAATCGACCATGCGCGAACTCGACGCGATGGATCGCGCGCCGCGTCGCGTCCTGTTGAACGGCCGAAGCGCCGGTCCCGAAGCGCGGCCCGAATAGCGCTACGCCGCGACGTACTCGCGATCCTTCCAGCGCACCCGCCGCCCACGGATCAGCGCGCCCAATGAAATGTCGAACAGGATGACCGCGCCGAGCGGATGGATGAGCGCGTAACCGAGACTCCGACGGAGCGGCATCTCGAGCCATCGGTAGATCGTTGCCCACCACACGAACCCCGCAGTGAAGGCAATAGCCGACCAGATCAAGACGGCTTGGCTTGCGACACCGAGGAGCGACAACACGAGCCCGACGACTGGTGCCATGCCGGCGATGGGAGGAATCAGTAGCAGAAACGGGAACAGGAATCTCCCGATTGAGCCGAAGGGAATTGTCTCGCGTCCCGCCGCAAAGATGTTCTTGCCCCAACCGGCGCGGAGCTCGGCAAGCGAGGTATACATGCGCGTGGTGAGCTGATCGACTCCCATCACGAGCACACACTTCTTCCCCAGCGAAAACCACAACTGCGCGAGCGCGAGATCCTCGGCGGCGCGATTGCGAACCGCAGCATGGCCGCTCGTTTCGACATACGCGTCATGTCGCACGATGATGCACTGGCCGTTGGCGATCTTGTCCTGGGCCCGCGTGGACTCGTTGATCGACTCGCTGCCGCCATAACGGGTCTGAATGGTGGCGAACATCTGCGGCTGAACGATGCGCTCCCAGAATGTGCCGAGTTCCTGTCGGCCGAGCACACTGACCATGTCGGCGTTGCGATCGTGCATGACGTTGAGTGCGCGCGTCAGCAGGTCGGGTGTCTGCCACGTGTCGGCGTCGAAGAACGCGATCACGCTTCCCGTTGCCGCGCGCGCTCCAGTGTTACATGCCCACTGCTTTCCGAACCAGTCGTTGGGCAGGGGAGGCGGAACGACGACGCGAAGTCGCGCGTCTTCGGTGGCAATGCGGGCGAGAATTACGCCGGTGTCATCCGTTGAGTGATCGTCAACGGCAATGACTTCCAACCGAGGGTAGGTGGATGCGAGCACAGAACGGACACAGCGCTCGATGTTGCGGCTTTCGTTTCGCGCAGGAATGACGACGGAAACGAGCGGTGCATCGAATGGCGCGGTGGCGTCAACTTCGTCGAGCGTGCGAGCATGTCGCGAGCGAATCGACGTGACGATCGGAACGAGAACCCAGGGAGCTGAGGCAGCGATAGCGAGCCAGTGCACACCCGAAAACTAACAAACGGCTCCCGCTCTCCGCTGTCCGCTTCCCGCTAGCAGAACGGCAGTCCAACTCGCGGCGGTGTACCGTTGCCGCAGCAGCTCCCTGCGCCTACGTTGACCGCGACACTATGACGCATCCGATACTTCCTCCGCCCCTCAGCGCCGGCGCGCGCGTCGCGCTGATTTCTCCAGCGAGCCCACTGTGGACCGCGAGGGAGGTCGAGCTTGCCAGGAAGCAGACGGTCGAGATGGGTTGGGAGCCGGTCATGGGCGAGCACGTGCTGGAGCATGACGGTTACCTCGCCGGCAGCGACGAACAACGCGTGAATGATTTGAATCGCGCGCTGCGCGACGATGACATCGATGCGATCTGGTGCCTGCGTGGCGGATACGGGACCATGCGTCTCGTCGAGAACGTCGACACCGACGCCATGCGCCGCCATCCAAAAGTGCTGCTCGGCTATTCGGACATCACGGCGCTGCACACAACATTCGCGACGCGGTCGAACGTTGTCACTTTTCATGGGCCAACGGCACGTTCGAAGATGACGCCGTTCACGCACGCTTCACTCATGCGCGCCGTGTGCACGAATGAGGATCCGTGCGGCAAGGCAAATGACGCGCGGAGTCTACGCGGTGGTCGGGCCGCTGGCCCGCTGGTTGGCGGGAATCTCGCGCTGCTCGCTGCGCTCTGCGGAACGCCATACGCACCGAACTACGAAGGCGCGATCCTCGTGCTCGAAGACGTTGGCGAGCAGACGTATCGCATCGACCGAATGCTCAGGCAGTTACTGCTGAGTGGATCGCTACATAAGGTAGCGGGCATCGCCTACGGCCAATTCACCGATGGTACGAAGCCGGACGACGCCACATCGCGCGCGCTCGACGTTGTACTACATGAAGCCGCTGAAGAAGCCGGGGTGCCAGCGATTGCTGGCATTCCTCTTGGACACATCGACGATCAGTGGACTGTACCACTTGGCGCGCACGCCGAGCTCGATGCGGATGCGTGCGCATTGAACGTCTCGCTGCGCTGACACACTCAGAACGGAGCACGTTGCCATGAAGAGCGGCAAGGACCTCATCACCGAAGCAAAGGCGCGGATCACCAGCATTACGCTGGACGACGGAATCGAGCGCCACAAGAAATCCGGCGTCATTTTTCTCGACGTACGCGATCTCCAGGAAGTAAACCTCGGAAAGATTCCCAACGCGCTGCACATCTCGAAGGGCAATCTCGAGACGAAAGTGGAAGCATTGATTCCGAGGAGTGCGGAGGTTGTGGTCTACTGCGCGAGCGACAATCGTTCGGCACTCGCTGCTGATACGATGCAGCAGATGGGCTATGAAAACGTGGTGTCAATGCTAGGCGGCTTTCGCGGGTGGGCTGAAGCCGGCGGCGACATCGAAGACTGAGCGGCATCATGAACACAGAGCTCGAGCGTCTCGCGCGACATCCGCTGGTGATGCACCTGATCGAGTCGCTCACGGCGCGTCCGGGCAAGGAACTCGTTGCTGAAGCAACGACGCGTCTGGCCGCCATCATGCTGGTGCTGCGCGCGCGCGAGGACGGCGAGCCGGAAATCCTCATGATCAAGCGCGCCGAGGCCGATGGCGATCCGTGGAGTGGGCATATTGCGTGTCCCGGTGGTCGTATGGATCCCGAAGATGCGGATCTTGCCGCGACGGCCATTCGCGAGACGTGGGAAGAAACGGGTGTCGACGTTGGACGTGATGGACGAGTACTCGGTCATCTCGACGACCTGAGCCCGCGCTCGAAGTTTCTTCCGTCCATCGTCATTCGCCCGTATGTCGG
>JBBQHJ010000029.1:0-24490 GCA_038323865.1 Gemmatimonadales bacterium | reverse complement strand
GTTCTCAGAGATTGCGTTCGCGTTCCGCGTGACGCCGCAGTTGCTGCTCTCGGGAATTATTTTCGCCGTGGTGATGGGCGTGGTTGGCGGATTCTTCCCGGCGCGTCGTGCTTCAAAGCTTCCGGTGATTCAGGCGCTCAGATAGTTGTCATTCCGAGCGAAGTCGAGGAATCTGTACGTCACGCAGTTGCACGTTTCTAGTTGTACGTGATCGCAGTGCTATAGCAACAAAAAAGCAAAATAGAGACGAATTTGATTCGCTCCTATTTTGCTTTTTTGTTTTGATAGCTCTGCAATGACGTTCAAAGACCAAGAACTAGAAACGTGACTCGAGATAGAGATCCACTCGATACTGCTTGCGCGGATACAACCCGCGCGACACATCGAAGCGGAACATGCCGTCCAGGAACGACACGCCGGTGCCGACTCCACTCATCGGCCGCCCCACATCGGAGAACTTTGTCCGATCTCCAACCCAGCCGAGATCGGCGAAGACCGCCGGACGCGCCCCGGAATAGGTGGAGCCGAGCTCTGCGCGCGTCATCCAGAACGCATTGCCGCTTTGCGCGACATCAGGCGATTGACCGCGCACCGTCTGCGATCCGCCGAGATACCAGAAGCGCTGCGCTGGTAGTGCGCCCGCAGATGTTCCGCCCGCAACTGTGACCGAACCCGCGAGCAGGCCGAGTCCGTGCGACACGCTCACATCGAGCGCTGCACGCCCATAGAGGGAGTCACCGTGCGCGGCCTCAACGCGAAAGTCCGACGACACACGCAGGCCTGCCGGATCAAGACCGTAGTCATTCATCACACGCAGTCCGGCGCCGACGAATGTCGATCGCACAGCGACGAGATTCGCCGGCATATCGGCGCCATTCACCGAAAAGTTCGTGTGTACCGCCGCGCTCCGCTCACGCTCGAGAAACGTGCGCCAGCTCACCCGGGTTCCGCCGCCAAAGGACGACGTCTGATCGCCACCGAGTTCGAGACCGGTCGCGCGAAAATAGAAACCCTCGTCGCGGCCGAACATCAGCGCACCGAACGAGCTGCCAAAGGTAAGCGGGTGTCCCCAGTCGTTTGCCGACACCAGCCGGTTGTATCCGGCGACATGCACCAGCGTCGCAACATTCGATCGAGTGAGCGTGAACTCGACATTCGGCTCGCGATCAGCAAATCCAAAACGACCAATCGCCTCGGCGCTGTAACCGGCGCCGAGTTGCTGTTCGATTTCCCCGCCCAGTGACAACCCTTCAACGCGATTGTAGCGCGTCATCGAGAGGCCGTACTGCATGGACGGCGGCGGGAGCATCTGCATGCGCAGAGAGAACGGCGCCTGCGCACTCAGCGAAAGCGCCTCGGCCTTCAATGCTTCGAGGTCTTCGGTGCCGAACAGCTCTTCGCCCTTGTCGTATGGCGACGCCGGCAGTTCAGGCGAATTCTCGAGCGAGGCAAGATTGCACGGCGTGCGAACGGCCATTCGCAATTCACCTTCGCCTCGCGTGATCGACGTGATGCGCGTGGATGCCGTGTCGCAGGGATTGTGGACGATCTTCTTGATGCCCTGACGAATCGAATCGCGCGTGGCAAGCGCGCGCCCGCGGAGTGCCGCGCGCGTGGAGTCCAGGTACTGCTGGCGGCGCTCCTCTGACATTGTGTCGAGTTGCACACGAGGAGCGCGCAATCCGGGAATTGGTGGAAGTGAGTCCTTCGCGTTCACTGACGCATAGTTGAAACTCTCTTCCATCTTGAACGGCACGTGCATGAAGCTCACCTGCGCCGAACCCTCGGCCACGCGCACGCGTGGGAGCCAGAAGCGACCCTGATACAGCCCGTACTCCACGGCAATCGCCGACACTTCGGCGTGCATGGGCGTGATCATCGGCTTCACCCACACCGGTACGTCGTCCATCGACTTGGGATTGTCCTGCGTGGCAACGCTCCAGATGTCCATCGGCACCGAAAGCCGATACGCGGCGCGCACGAGTTGTCCGCTGCGCGTATCGAACCACAATGAGCCCACGACGAGATTCCACTTTGGCTCGCGCGGGCGGAAGCGAATCTCGCGCAGGCGGATCACGCTCTTATCGGGAAGCGTAAATGCCGCCGAGTCTCCGGACTCGAACGTGTAGTATGCCTCGGCGCCGTCGGCGAGCGGGTTCACGACTTCCTTGTCGTTCACCTGTGCCTTCGCCATCGACGAGCCGACCCAGAGTGGCTCGTAGCCGGGGTAATACGGCACGGAGGCATTCATGTCGGGGTCGTCCATTTCGCGTCGGAGCTCGTCGTGCGCTTCTTTCGGCAGTGCGGGAATGGTGGTTCGCTTGCCCTTCACGTCCATCCAGGCGCCGACGCCCAGCTGCCATTGGACGCGGGCGGCGCTTTCGTGGCGGAAGAGCAGGCGGTCGCGCCCGAGCTTCATCAGCGACATGCCGGCCGAGAGTCGCATGTGGGCCATGGCGTCGTAGGACACGAGCGCCGAGTCCATCGACATGCGTGCGACGCGCGCCTTGGTCATGGTCTCTCGTGAGAGACCGTCTTTGTAGGCAGTGCGTTGGTCCTCGGCGGTGACGGCTTTTCGTGAGCCTCGGCGCCGGGATCGACGTGGGTCAAACGTTGCGTCGACGACGCTGTCGCGGACAACGGGGGCGCGCTTGGGAAGGGCCGTGCCGGATTGTGTCTGGATGGCCAGGGCCAGACTAACTCCAAGGACTAGCATCATGAGGGCCCTACGGCGGGTGAGGTGCGCTGGGTTTCAGGGGTCCAACAGGGCGCCCTTCAGTGCGAAGACTCAGCCCCATCCATTTCCCAGCTGGCGCTGTCGAATCGTGGCCTATCCCGCCACGTTACCAACCATGCATTTGAAGCACGTCTTTCGACTGGTTCTCGCTCTCTGCGTCCCCGCCGTCCTTGCGGCGCAAACGGACGTCATTCGCGGCAAAGTCACCAACTACGAAGGCCTGCCGCTCCAGAACGTCCGCGTCACCGCTACGTCCATTCCCGGCAACGTTACGCGGGAGGTGAAAACCAGTGAAACCGGTGCGTTCCAGATTGCGTTTCCCGGCGGCGCGGGCGACTACATCATGGGCTACGCGCGCATCGGCTACGTCTTCCGCCAGTTCGAGGTCAAGCGCCTCGCCGACGAAGACGTCCTCATCGCCGATGCGAGGCTGAACGTTATTTCGCTCGACACCGTTGCGACCACGGCGAGCGTCCAGCAGAAGGTCAATCGCAACTCCGGTACGCCAGATGTTGGCGGAACAGAGCAGCGCATTCCCGCCGACGCACTCCCGCCCGAAGCCATGGGTGACCTCGCGGCAATGGCGGCATCGCTCCCCGGCGTGCTCCTCGTGCCAGGGCTCGATGGTGCAGCCGACGGATTCTCCGTACTCGGACTCGGTGCCGACCAGAACAGCGTCACGCTCAATGGCATGCAGATGGGCGCGAATGGCCTGCCGCGTGACGCCGGCGTCGCGACCTCGCTCGCGACCTCGCCATACGATGTATCGCGCGGAGGATTCAGCGGCGCAAACCTCAACATTCGTTCGGGCAGTGGCTCCAACTTCCGGACGCGCGGCACCTCGCTCGTGCTCCAGACGCCACAGCTCATGTGGAGTGATCGTGCCGGCCAATCACTCGGCGCCGAGTACACGAACGTCTCGCTCGGCGGCGTCGCATCGGGTCCGCTCGTGCTCAACAAGGCGTTCTACAATGTCTCGTACCAGCTTGGCCGCAATTCACGCGACAACCAGACGCTCACCACCACGAACGACCTCGGGTTCCAAACCGCAGGCGTCGCATCGGATTCGGTCACGCGCTTTCTCTCGATTCTCCAGCAGCGTGGTGTGCCGATCAATCTCGGCCGCGTGCATGTAAGTCGGGTGAGCGACAACGGCTCTGCGTTCGGGAGCATCGACTACAATCCGCCGCAGTCGGCACAGGGCAATGCCTTCAACCTCACCTTCAACGGAAGTTGGGGGCGACAGAGTCCTGTGGGCGGTGGCGCAACAACGCTCGCTGAGGCGAGTGGCGATAAGCTGAACTGGTCCGGCGGCGTACAAGGGAAGCACAGCGGATACGTCCGCATGTTCCTGAGCGAAACGCAGCTCGGCATCAATGCCTCGCAGGATCACGGCTCACCATATCTCGGTCTTCCCGCAGGACGCGTGCGCGTGACGTCCGACCTCGAGAACGGTGGAAGTGGCGTGCAGACGCTCATCTTCGGCGGCAATCAGGGATTGAGCTCGAGCTCTCGCTCATTTGCCGCAAGCGGAACGAACACGCTCTCGTGGTTCGACGACGCGAACAAGCATCGCATCAAGGCCACAACCGAGCTTCGTTTCAGCGGGAGCACACAGAACCAGGCATCGAATCTGCTTGGCAGTTTCGTATATAACTCGCTCGCTGATCTTGATGCCGGGATTCCGGCGTCGTTCACGCGCACGCTCACCGCGCGGCAGCGCACGAGTGGACAGCTGAATGGGTCGTTGTCGCTCGGTGATTCCTACCGGCGCTCGCAGGATCTGCAGATCCAGTATGGCGTGCGCATCGACGGAACGCACTTCACAGACTATCCGCTCTTCAACCCCGCCGTAGAAGCGGCGTTCGGCCGGCGCAATAACGAAGTGCCAAATCCGATCACGTTCAGCCCACGCATCGGCTTTTCGTGGACCACCGGGCAGTCAAACGAAATTGCAGCATTCTTCGGCGCATCGCGCACACCGCGCGCGGTGATTCGCGGGGGCATCGGTCTCTTCACCAACGCGACGAGCGCGGGGATGCTCGGTTCAGCGCTCGACAACACCGGTTTGCCGAGTGGAACGCAGCAGATTGTGTGTGTCGGTCCCGCGGTGCCGTTGCCCGACTGGTCGCAATACGCACAGAACCTCGACGGCATTCCCATCGAGTGCGCCGATGGCACGAACGGTACGGTGTTCTCGAATACGACGCCGAGCGTAACGCTCTTCTCACAGAGCTTCACGCCGCAGCGCACGGTGCGCTCGAATCTATCGTGGAACGGCAATGTGCTCGACAATCGCTTCTCGATGAATGTCGAAGGCACGTATTCCTTGAACATGAATCAGCAGCGCACGGTCGACATCAACTTTGCTCCGAATACGCAATTCTCGCTGGATGATGGTCGGCCCGTGTACGTATTGCCGACGAGCATCGTGACGACCACCGGCAGCATTGCCTCGCGCGATGCTCGGATCTCCACCGCGTTCAATCGCGTAAACGAAGTGCGATCCGACCTCCAGTCGCGCACGGCGCAGCTGCAAGTGCGAGTGAATCCGATTAGGCGCACGCAGAACGCGTTCGGGTGGTCGGCAGCCTACACCTACGCCCACATCACCGAGGAGTATTCGGGTTTCTCCAGTACGGCCGGCAATCCCCTCACCGTCTTGTGGGCGCGATCGGGGCAAGGGCCTCACTCGTTCAACTACACGCTTCGCTACAGCTTCTTCGACGCCGTGCACGTGAACTGGAGCGGCACGTTCCGCTCGGGCAATCGGTTCACGCCGGTTATTGCCGGAGACGTCAACGGCGACGGATACTCGAACGACCGCGCCTTCATCTACAATCCCGACGCGACGGCGGATTCTGCGCTCAAGGTTGGCATGCGCGATCTGATTGCCAATTCGTCGGGAAGCGGGCGTGACTGCCTCATGAATCAACTCGGCAAAATCGCCGAGCGAAATAGCTGCATGGGTCCATGGAGTTCGACGGCGTCGCTGCAAGTGACACTCGATCGCGCGAAGTTCCGCATGCCGCAGCGGGCGAGTCTTTCGTTCTCGCTCTCGAATCCCGTTGGCGCAGCGGATCTGCTCGTGAACGGCTCTGGCAACATCAAGGGCTGGGGCATGAACGTCTCGCCCGATCCCGCGCTGCTCTACGTGCGCGGCTTCGATCCCTCAACGCTGCACTACAAGTACGAAGTGAACCAGCGATTCGGAGCCACGCGCCCGCAATTCCTGACCCTTCGCTCTCCGGTGGTGCTCACCGCGTCGCTGCGCTTCGACCTCGGGCCGACGCGCGAGAACCAGCAACTCATTCAGCAGATCAATGCGGGCCGCACGACACCCGGATCGCGACTCGGTGACAATACCTTCCGGCAGCAGGGCAGTAGCAGCCTCGCGAATCCCATGTCAACGATCATGCGGCAGCAGGACTCGCTGCATCTCACCACCATGCAAGCCGACAGCATTGTGACGATGAATCGTCGCTATCTCTATCGCGCTGACTCGCTCTGGACGCCGGCGGCACGCTATTTCGCCGGATTGCCCGAGAGCTTCGACGAGAAGGCGGCATTCGCGCGCTATATCACCGCGCGTCGCGCGCAGATCGACATGCTCATCGAGATCGCGCCGACGATTCATCAGCTGCTGACGGCGGAACAGAAGCGAAAGCTGCCGATGGGCGTGTTGAACATGCTCGACTCGCGGTATCTCGTGTCGATCCGCAACGGAAACGGAATGTACGTGAATGGAACGGGCGGGGGCGATCACCGTGATTTCTAACGTGAAGAGAGTTGTCGTCCCGAGCGCAGCGAGAGTTGTCATCCTGAGCAAAGCGAAGGATCTGCTTCTGCTGTTGCTCATAACAACAACCGCATCAGCACAAACAGACACCACCAAGAAGCCAGTTGCACCCACGGGCCCCGTCGGGGGACTGACCGTCGGCCCGCCCGTACGCCGCATCGCCACGGCATCAGCCGTAAGCACCGAGCAACTCGGCTCCATCAACGGTGTCCGCCAGCTGCGCGACGGTCGCGTTCTTCTGAACGACAACACGCGCCGCCGCCTGCTGCTGCTCGACACCGCAATGAAGGTCGTCGAAGTCGTGCTCGATTCCCTCAGCGAGAGCTCCAACTTCTACGGCACGCGCGGCGGAAGCCTTCTGGCGTTCCGCGCTGACACAACACTGTTCCTCGATCCCGCCGCCTATGCAATGATCGTTATCGATCCGCAGGGCAAGATGATTCGCGTGCGCGCTGTGCCACGCACGTCGGACGCGAACAACTTCTCGGGCAACAATGGCAACGGTATGTCCGGCGTTGATGATCGCGGTCGCGTGATCTTCCGTCAGTACGCTGAATCAGCACCACCGAAAGTCGCACCGCCACCGGGCATGCCCTGGTTCCCGAATGATCCCGATTCGGCGTTTGTCGTCGGCGTCGACGTTGAAACGCGGAAGGTTGACACACTCGGCGTCCTCCGAATTCCACGCCAGGAAAACAGCGTCCGTATCAACCCGCAGGGTGGCTTCAACTTTACGTCCGTCACGAATCCGCTGCCGAGTACCGACGAGTGGGCCGTGTTGCCGGATGGTGTGATCGCGTTCGTTCGTGGCCGCGATTACCGCGTCGAGTACCGGAGTGGTGACGGAAAGATGGTGTCATCGGCAAAGCTGCCATATCCGTGGCAGCATCTCACGGAAGACGACAAGCAGAAGCTCGTCGATTCTGTGCGCGCCGAGCAGACCAAGCAGGCCATGGCGGGTTATGTGGCGAGCCTGATTCGCTGGGTGAATCAGTGGGGCAACGAGTACCCGAAGGATCTTGTGGTCCCCGCTGACTTCAAAGTGCAGCAAGGACTTCTGAAGTCGTGGAAGCTTCCGCCCGGTGTCACGGTGCCCGCGAACTACATCTATGGATGCGCGCCGGGAGAAGAGCCGACGCAGGCCTTGCCGACTGATCGGCCCTCGTGCATTCCTGGCCCCAGCGTGATTCCCGGTGGCTTCTCACCACCAATGCCGCAGCTGCGTACGAATGGCGTGATGGCGCCGGCGGAATTGCCGGATTATCGCCCGCCGTTCCAACAGGGCTCTGTGCGCGCGGATGGCGACGGCAATCTCTGGGTGCGCATCAACACGCCGAAGCCGGTCAGCAACGGACTGCTCTATGACGTCATCAGCCGTCAGGGCGAGTTGGTCGATCGCATTCAACTGCCGCAGGGCTACTCGCTCGTGGGCTTCGGTGCGGGAAAAATCGTGTACCTTTCGACGCGTGACGCGAAGGGCCAACACCTGGCACGAGTCGTCCTCAAGTAATTCCCGATGGATCGTCGCACCTTTCTCGCCGCGATGGCCGCTGGTTCTGTCGCGGGCCGAGTCGGACATGGCCGTCGGCTGAACCGCATCGGCTTGCAGCTCTACAGTCTTCGCGACGACGCGCGCAAGGACCTCGAGCGCGTGATCGTCAACATCGCTGCGTTCGGCTATCGCGACGTAGAGCTGCTCGGCTCATTCGACAACTTCGGGATGCCGCCCGCGCAGTTGCGTGCGCTGCTCGATCGCAACGGACTGCGCGCGCCGTCGACGCACGTTGCGGGAACGATTGTCGACAATCTCGACCGCGAACTCGACAAGGCGCTTGCGCTCGGACATCAGTATCTCGTGGTCGCCAGTTTACCGATTCAGGGCAAGCCGACGCTCGATGCGTATCGCAGTTGGGCAGATCACCTGAACGAAGCCGGCCGTCGTGCGCGTGAACGTGGTGTGTGGATCGGCTTTCACAATCATGCCGGCGATCTCGCTCCAATCGACGGCGTGGTGCCGTACGATGTCTTTCTCGAGCGTACCGATGCGTCGGTCGTTCGCCATCAGCTCGACATGGGCAACATGGCAATGGCCAACCGGGATCCATTCGAGTATTTGCGTCGCTATCCGTCGCGCTATTTCCTGTTCCATATCAAGAACGTGCCGGCACGTGGCGCCACTCGCGATGCCGAGCTGGCTGCCGGCGTGCTCGATATCAAAGCGTTCGTCGCGGCCATTCCGGACATTGACAACAAGCTTCTCTTTGTTGAGCAAGAGACGTATCCGGACTCGCCATTCGAGAGTGTACGGCGAGACTACCAGTACATATCGGGGCTGGAGTTCTGAGTCGAGCGTGGGTGCGCAACGAGCCTAACGGCTAAATGCAGATGCCGCAGATTGAGCAGAAACAACACATCGCTCCTCTGCTTGGAACGACTTCACTCGCAAAGCAACCCACGCGTTCTTTCTTTCTTTCTTTCAAAAACAAACGAGAAAGGCCAGCCTCCGCGCACGGAGGCTGGCCTTCTCCGGGAACGACGTGATGTTTCCGCGCGTTTCCATCGGCATCTGCGTTCAACTGTTCAAGCCGCGGTGCCAAACTCGCTACGGGCGAACCGCCACTTCAGTGGTGTTGAGGAACGCCACCAACGCAGAGATCTCCGCAAGCTTGAGCCCGAGCTTCGGCATTTTCGCGGTCTTGTCCGGACTCGCCTTAGAAAGCGGGCTGGCCTCTGGATCGTCGAGAAACTTCGCGACGTAATCCGCCACGTAGCGGCGCCCCGTGAGGTTTGGACCCACCTGCATGTTCGCGTCGCCATCGCTACCGCGCACATGGCACGTGGTGCAGCCCTTTCCATAGAAGAGATGCTTGCCACGCTCGGCATCAGCGAGTACGCGCGGCGCCGGTGCATTCGGTGCGGTCGCGCGAAGTGGAAGCAACGTCGTCCTGCTATTCCCGAACCCGCTGTTCACCACCACGGTCCACATTCCCGGCGACGGCGGAATAATCGTCGCCTGATAGTGGCCCGCTTCACCCGAAGGCGCCGCGGCAACGGTCGTCTTGATGCTCCCGGAGCTCAGCTCGATCGAGGGCGACAAGTTCGATAGCAGCGTGATTCCATGCTGCCGCACGAGGAACGAAATCGGAGTGCTCTTGCCGGCGACGAGGTAGCTCGGGACGTCATCGAGGGTGACGACCGCCCAGCCCCCAAAGGCGAAACCAAACAACGGAACTGACACAACACTCAGCAGCGCAAGCTGTCTGGCATGGCGGATCATGTGGCTCTCCCGGTCGGGTGACGATAGGGGTCTGATGCCGCCACGCGTCCCCGCGTTTAGCCCTCGCGGCGGGAGCATCTGTGTACGAACTTCTGTCTCCCTCCCACCTTATCGTAATCAGCGATGCTGCTCTACATCCTGTACGCCATTGGCGCCGTCGTCGCTCTCGGGCTCGGCATGGCTGCCTCTAAGCCAAACGTCTTCCGCCTCGAACGCTCGGCGATCATGAAGGCGCCGCGCGAACAGATTGCCGCCAACATCAGCGACTTCCATAAATGGACGGCCTGGTCGCCGTGGGAAAAGATCGACCCCAATCTCCAGCGCACCTACAGCGGTCCGGAGCGCGGTAAAGGCGCCAAGTACGGGTGGGTCGGCAACAAGAAGGTCGGCACTGGCGCCATGGAGATTCTCGACGAGTCGCCGGAGAAGATCACCATCAAGCTTGACTTCCTTGCACCGTGGGAAGCGCACAACATCACGGAGTTCACGATGGTGCCGCAGGGTGCTGCGACGAATGTCATGTGGGCAATGCACGGACCGAGTCCGTTCCAGGCACGAGTGTTCGGCCTATTCTTTAACATGGAGAAAATGGTCGGCACCGATTTCCAGAAAGGTCTCGACAGCTTGCAGCAAATTGTCGAACAGCCGGCAGGCGTGTAATGATGCTCCGCACACTCGCACTACTGGCGTTCGCGTCGTCGACCCTCGGCGCGCAGACAAAGAGCGACTCCGCGCTCGTGGGAAGAATTCTTCTCGCTGAGGATCGCCGCGACTCGACCGATGCCGCGCTCGCCGAAGGAATGGCGAACTCCGATGCGCGCATCAGCCTCATGGCGAGGCGCGCGCTTGGGCGTATCCGTACGCCGCGATTTGTCGCTCGTGATTCGTTTCCCCCACTTCCAGCGCCCGTCACGTTTCCCGAGCCCGCATGGCGACTGCGCTTTCGCGCGCTGACCAACAAGTCCGATTGCAACGCACTCGGCGCGGCGCTCGCGGATAGCAGCTGGCTCGTTCGCATGCGGGCGATGGATCTCAGCACGGCATCGTGCAGCGCGTTCGACGCAAGCGTTGCGAAGCTGGTGCAATGGATCGCTGCGTTGCCCGCGAATACCACGCGTCGCAAGGCCGGAGCGGTCTCGTGGCATCCGGCCGCACATGCCATCGTGGCGCTCGCGAAACTTCGTCCAGACTCTGCGCGTGCGCGCGCGGAAAAGCTCGCGAAGCACGCGCAATGGGAGGTCCGCATGTACGCGGCGCGTGCGTTCGGGGTGCTCGGCGACACGGCGCACCTGCGCGCTCTCGCGCGCGACGTCAACGACAACGTAAAGGAAGCGGCAATTGATTCGCTTTCGAAGTTGGCAGGTCATGCGTATGACGGCACCTATCAAGCCGCGCTGAACGCACAGGGAGCGCAAGCCGTACGAGCCGCCGCTCGCGCACTCAAGGGCTCACCGCGTGCGGATGTGCGCGCAGCACTCGATGCAACGTTTGATCGGTGGGTGGCAAAGAAGGTCGCATCGGCGCGGGATGCACGCGTCGCGCTGCTCGAAGCGGTGGGACGTCCGGTGACCGATGACAAGCCGCCCGTGCTGCTGCATCAACTGCCCGCCGACGCCATCGCCCTGGCGCTCGGCGCCGACATCCGTCTCAAGGTCACGATGTCGCCCGCATCGGGCGGTGGAGAGTTTATCGTGCGTCTTCGCGGGGACAACGCGCCAATGATGGCGTCGCGCATCCTGGAGCTGGCGCGGAAACGGTATTACGACAACGGCAACTGGCACCGCGTCGAGCATGACTTCGTGATTCAGGGCGGAGGGCCCGGCACCAACGAATACGTCGGCTACAAGGATTTCCTGCGTGATGAACTCGGAACGGTGCAGCACGTGCGCGGCACCGTCGGCATGAGCACGCGCAGTCACGACACCGGCGATGCGCAGTGGTTCATCAACCTTCGCGACAACCCGGCATTGATGCGCGATTACACGGTCTTCGCGGAGGTCGTGAGCGGGATCGATGTGGTCGATGGCATTCTCGAAGGCGATGTCGTGCAGTCGATTGCGCCGGTACAGCCGTGAGCGTGACAAGCAGAAGCAGATCCTTCGCTGCGCTCAGGATGACACCGGGTGTCACCCTGAGCGTAGCGAAGGGCCTGCTTCTGCTGTTGCTGTTCGCAACAGCATGCGCCAAGGACGCGCCTGCACCTCCACTGCCTTCTCTTCCGGCGCCCGATTCCTTTCGCGTCGCATTCGAAACGAGCAAGGGCGCGTTCGTTGTCGAAGCGCACCGCGCATGGGCACCGGAGGGCGTTGACCGTTTCTATCAGCTCGTTGGAACGCAGTTCTTCGATCAGGAGCGCGTATTCCGCGTCATTCCGGAATTCATTGCGCAGTTCGGCCTGAATGACAACAAGAAGGTCAACGAACAGTGGGACGCCAAACTCATTCCTGACGATCCCGTTCGCGAACACAATGTGCGCGGCACGCTCACCTATGCACATGAAGGCAAGGGCACGCGCTCGCACCAGCTGTTCTTCAATCTCGTCGACAACAAGAATCTCGACACCATGGCATTCGCGCCGATCGGCAAGGTCGTCGAAGGCATGAACGTGGTCGACTCGCTCTACAGCGGCTACGGCGAGCGCATCAACCAGCACCTCGTCTCTACGCTCGGCAACTCGTACCTGCAAAGGATGTTTCCCAAGCTCGACTACATCCGCACTGCGCGCATTGTCGGCGCGGGCGTGACTCCTCCACCGAAGTAACGCATGGCGCTCATCTCAGCGCGTGACCTGACCAAGATCTATCCTGGAGTTCGCGCGCTCGATGGGCTGACCGTCGACGTGGAGCCAGGCATCATCGGCTTCGTCGGCGCGAATGGAGCCGGCAAGAGCACGTTCCTTCGCATCCTGCTCGGCTTGCTCGAGCCAACGAGTGGCAGCGTCGAAGTCCTTGGATTCGATGTAGGGCGCGACGTCATGCAACTCCGCGCGCAGATCGGATACATGCCGGAAAACGATTGCCTGCCGCTCGACCTGAGCGGCACCGACTTCGTGACGCATATGGCGCAGATCTCCGGACTGCCATTCGTTGCCGCGCGCGAGCGTGCCGCCGAGATGCTGCGGCACGTCGGTCTGCATGAGGAGCGCTATCGCTTGATCGGCAGCTACAGCACCGGCATGAAACAACGCATCAAGCTCGCGCAGTCGCTCGCGCACGATCCAAAGCTGCTGCTCCTCGATGAACCGACAAACGGCCTCGATCCCGAGGGCCGAGAGGAAATGCTCGCGCTCGTCCAGCGCACCGGTCGTGAATTTGGCATCGCCGTGGTGGTGACATCGCACTTGCTTGGCGAAATCGAGCGCGTGTGCGATTCGCTGCTCGCCATCGACGCCGGCAAGCTTCAGTACCATGGACCAGTCGCCGCATTCACCGAACGAAGCCGCATCCTGCTCGTCGAGCTGGACGACGATGTCCCCGCGCTCGTTGATGCGCTGCGCGCGCGTGGACTTCACGTTGAGGGTACTAGCTCGCGATTCCACATTACGATGACGGACGATTCCGTATTCGACGCTGTTCGTGACGCGGCCGCCGAGCTCTCGGCGCCGCTCTCGCGACTCGAAGTCGCACGGCATCGGCTCGAGGAATTGTTCCGGAGACCAACCGCTGAGGTAACGCATGTCTGACGTGCGCGCTGCGGGTGCGATTTACGATCTGGGCTACCAGCGCTATGGCGGCACGCGGTTCGGCCGCAGCTATTCGCTGAGAATTCTCATCGCCTATTCGTTTCGCGCCGCCTTCGGGATTGGGCGCGGTGAGAAGGCGAAGATGATGCCGGTGCTGGTCGCTGCGTTGGTGTTCATGCCGGCGCTCATTCAGATCGGCGTGGCATCGGCCGCCGGAATGTCGCAGATGATCCACTACGCCGATCACCTGGAGTTCACGGCGTTTCTTCTCGCCCTGTTCGCTGCGGGCCAGGCGCCTGAATTAATCGTCGCCGATAAACAGCACGGCGTGCTGTCGCTCTACCTCTCGCGGCCCATACGCAGTACTGATTACGCTTGGTCCAAGATCTTCGCGCTGTTCGCCGCAACGATGGTCCTCACGCTCGGCCCGCAACTCGTCCTGTTCCTCGGCAAAATTTTCATCGCGAAGGAACCGTGGAAGGCGTTTGTCGACGAATGGGTGAAACTGTTTCCCATTCTTGGTGGCTCGTTGCTGGTGTCGCTGTTCATCGCATCGATCGGGCTCGCGTTGTCGTCACTCACAACACGACGAGGCTATGCGACGGCGGCAGTCATTTCATTCTTTCTTCTCACCGCCGCGTTCTCGCAGATTGTGCAGGCAATCGGCTTTGGCGGGATGGAGCGTTACGCCGTATTGGGCAATCCCGCGCAGCTAATCTCAGGATTCGCAGGATGGTTGTTCGAGATCGAGGCTCGGCGAAGAAGTGGCGTTGGAAGGGCGGCCCTACCCGGCACGTACTACCTATGGACGATGCTTGTCGTCACGGCGCTCGCCATCGCAATTTTCTTGCGCCGCTATCGCAAGGTGGACGTCTGATGGAAGCCCAGTCGATCGTCCTCAGGAACGTCTCGCGCTGGTATGGCAACGTTGTCGCCGTAAACGACGTGTCGTTTACTCTCGCGCCGGGAATCACTGGTTTGCTCGGACCGAATGGTGCCGGCAAATCCACGATTCTTCACATGATGTCGGGATTGCTTCACCCATCGGCGGGCGAGATCCTGGTGAGTGGTGTTGCACCGGCGGGCAATCCGGCCATCTACAACACGCTGGGCTTGGTGCCGGAGCGCGAGGCAGTGCAGCCGTTTCTCACCGGCAACGAATTTGTGCGTATGTGCGCTCGGCTTCATCAACTGCCGGACGCAGCGGGCGCCGCCGCGAAGGCGATCAAGCTGGTGGACCTCGAGAACGCGAAGGATCGGAAGATCGCGACGTATTCAAAAGGAATGCGCCAGCGCATCAAGATCGCGGGCGCGTTGGTGCATGAACCCGCGGTGTTGTTGCTCGACGAGCCGTTCAACGGGATGGATCCGCGGCAGCGCCTCGATATGATCGACCTGTTACGCACGCTCGGAAATGAAGGCGCCGTGATCGTTATCAGCTCCCACATTCTCGAGGAGCTTCATGACTTTGCGTCAAATGTGCTGGTGATGCTCTCGGGGCGACTCGCTGCATCCGGGCATTTCCGCGAGATCAGAAAGTTGATGACCGATCGTCCGCACACATTCACGATGCGGACCTCGGATGATCGTCGCTTCGCCGCCGCGCTCATGGGCAACTCCACTGTCTTTGGAGTGGAGCTCACGGACAACGGAATCGTGGTACGAACGTCGGATCGCGGCGCGATGACGCGCGAAATCGCTCGCCTCGCCAAGGCCACCGACGCGCAACTCCGTGAGATTCGCCCAACGGACGAGTCGCTGGAGAGTGTCTTCTCCTATCTGGTGGACCGATGAGCGGCCCCTTCGAGCGCACCGTGTTGTGGCTGACGTGGCGTCAGCTTTTTGCGCGCGGGCGCATCTACGCGGCGATCGCATTCACGCTGCTGCCTGCCATCTTCACGCTCGTGTTCCGCTTCAATGCGACCGATCAGGAAGGTGAGATACTTCGCTTCTTCGTCTTCCTCAATCAGAACCTGATCATCGGAACATTGTTGCCATTGGCTGCCGCTGTATTCGGCACAACGGCATTCGGTGGGGAAGTCGACGACGGCACGCTCGTCTACCTGCTCGTCAAGCCGATTGCACGTTGGCGAATTGTATTGTCGAAATACGCAGTGGCCGCGCTGTCAACGCTCGCGGTTGTGCTACCGGCGATGATCCTGCCATGGCTCTTGCTGCGCGGCGCGGAGATCACTGGTGCGATGCTTCAGGGCTTCATCTGGGGCAGTGTGCTCGCTGCCGCCATCTACTGCGCCATCTTCTTGACGCTCGGCATTTCCACAAAGCGCGCGCTCGTGTTCTCACTGCTCTACATCATCGCGTTCGAATCAGTGCTTTCACGCCAGCTCGAGGGCGTCAAGGCGCTAAGTGTCCGCGAGTGGGCTGTGTCGGCATCCGTTGCGGCGAGTCACGGCGCGCTCGACATCAAGACATATCTCGTGCCGATGAGTACCGTCTACTGGATGGCGCCAATTTTCTTCGGCGTGGCGCTCATTCTTTCGCTGCGGCGGCTTTCGCGGTACGAGGTGGCGGAGCGACTGTAGGTTCTGGCGTTGTCGATACTTTGAAGCGTACGATTTCGTGCTTCACCTTGTCCGTTCCCCATACGTGATCACGATCCGCATGCAGTGGCGTGAAGCCAACCGGAACGGTGACTCGCGCGATCGGCTCACCACGTGGATCAATGATGAGTGCTTCACGTGTCGTCGAGCTGTCGACAGTTGAGCGCGTGAGCACCCACGTGCTCTGATCGTAGCCGGACACCACCTCCGTGACGTACGAGCGATACTGCGGAATCTTTCGACGGAGCCGAGCGCGCACGGAGTCTGTTGGTGTGGCGCCGTAGGCTCGGACGCTCTTCAATACGCTGTCTACCTGCGCCGGCGTTACGCGCACCGTGGCCATCGGATAGCGGCGCGAGAATACCGTATCGCCACGCGCATCAATGGAAATAACGCGAAACGTTCCGCTGTCGGCGGCGACAACACCCGGCAGCACGACCGCCACCCGCGACGCGTCGTTGTTCGTGGACCACAGCTGCCGCGCGCCATAGGGCACCGGCATCACGTGCTCCTCGGAGTTGCTGCCTCTCAGGAGAAGGTTGTTGGCGTGCTCGTCGAAGCGCGCGATCTCGCGTTGGATCTGTCCGTCGGGCTTGATGCGGAGCAGGTGCGCGATCTTCCGGTCATAGGCCGGCGTGTCGAGCAGCGTTCGCGGGCGTGTCGGCCGAATGAGTAACTGACTGTCGGGATACACGGCCAGGACGTCCATGCTCGCGAAGATGGGAAACTGCCGCCGCTCACTCCACTTCGGATGTACCCACGTTGGATGCGGAATTGCCCCGATGAGCTTTGCATCTCGGCTGAATAGTGCGACTTGCTTGTTGAACGGATCTGTAATCCAGAAGCCGGTGCCGAGTCGCCCGATGCGCTCGGGCCACGCGATGTCGGCGTCGTTGCGCCAGCCGGGCTGGATGTGAAAGCTCGTTGCCTTGCCGTTCGCGTCGAAGCCGTTGATGCCGGCTTGGGAATTGTTGGGCGACACGATGAACGTCCCGTCGGCGCCAACTGCCACGATGCCCGTTGGCCACAGCCACTTGAGCGCCTTGCTCTCGATTCGAGCTTCGGTCACGAGGTAGCGCAGCGGAGCGTTCTGCTGCGCGCTCGCGATCGCAGGAAGGCTGAGTGCAATCCAAATGGCAGGTCGATGCATGCCCTAAGATGTGTGCGCTATCGCTCTCTCGTCCATAAGAGAAGTACGCCGCAGGCCGAGTCCGTCGCTTTGTACTGGGGAGGAGCAATCCCAGAGTTGGCGTAATACTCCACTCCGGCCAGCTCGCTCACCTTGATCTGCGAAGCATCCGGGGGCGGCGAACCCCGCATAGTGGTTGAGTAGATCCGAATGCCGTCGATGTAAACGCTCACGAAACATTTCTTGTCGCCATTGAGCATCAACACTGAACCCATCCGCCCCGGAATGAGTGTGAGTCCGGGTAAATTCGCCGAGATGATGCTGCTGAGCGCCTTGTCATCCTGCTGCCGGAGTACACTGTCGGGAATGACGTAGCCGCCGCTGGCCGCTGTAGCGGCGCGCACCGGTTCAAGCGCCGTGCCTTGCGTCGTGAGCGAAAAGGTGCGCGGTGGTCCATCGAGTGACAGCGTCACCGTGTCACGTTTCGCCACAGAGCCGACTTTGCGAAGCTGAATGAGCAGCAAACCGCTCGGCACTGTGTCTATCCGGAATTGTCCAGCGTCATCAGTCGTTGTGCGACGCCCCAGTGCCGGCAGCCACACTTCCACACCGCTCACAGGCACATTGTCAGCAACCACTCGGCCCACGAGACTCGGCTGCTTCAGCTCGCGAGCGCCAGCCATGCTCGCCACACTCACCGGCCAGACGAATTGCTCGATCTCCTTGGGCCGATCGATCGTGATCAGCGTGTCGCGCACCGTCGCGCGCCCGCGCGTGAGGGTTAGCCGAATGGCTTTCTCCGTTGGCGCTCCACACGCCGAGAAGCGTCCGGCGTTGTCCACGTCGAATCCTTGCGTATCGAACAGCGCCGAAAAGGTGCGGTTCAGCGAGATCATGTGATCGGACAACCAACTCGTATGCACACGGAGATCCTTCGGCAACGATCCTTGTTCATCCGTGTTGGCGATGCGTCCCAGCAGAATCGCGTGACGATCGGCAATCGCGGTGTCATGACACAGTCGCTTGATCGCGAGCATACGCGACGGAACTTGCGCATTGAGCACGTTCTTGCCTGCTCGTGCAACGGTCACCTCGCGCTTCTGCACACGCGGCTCCACGAACGACTCCATCACCGTGTCCGCAACGGTGATCTCGTACTTCCCCGGGAACAGCGGATAAATCGCCCAACGTCCCAGTGAATCGGTAAGCACCGTGTCGCGACTCGCACCGATTGCGACCATTACGTTGGCAACGGGGCGATGGGTTCGTTCTTCGGTCACCGTGCCCGACAACGGCTCGAGTGGCGACTTGAAGCTCGACCCGTCGGGCCAACTCGCTTCAACCACGATACCGCCCGTCTCGCCGAACTGAGTGATGCGCCGCACCGTTGGCTCCACCGCGCCTCGACGAACCGTTGGCCCAGTCGGCTGCATGAACGGGCGATCGGTGAACACTGGCAGGTGGGAAAGCCACTCGTCGATGAACGTCACGCCATTCGGCATGGTCACGAAGTGAATAGTGCCGCGCGAATCGGAACTCGTGAGGACTTCGTTGGGGCCGGTGTAGCGGTACTCAATGGACCGCAGCCCGGGCGTCGACGCTTCCAACCACAACACACCCTTCACGTCGACGATCTTATCGCGGCCCTTCACGGGTTCGAAGGCGAGGCCGAGTGCATCGGGATGATCGCCGTCGGCCTTTCGAACGGTGAAGCAATGCGTACGCGCGAAACTCTCGTGGAGCAACACATCTTCGTCGGGCGCAAAAAACTCAGTTGACGTGCCCAGGCTGCGCGCGTAGCCCTCCTCGGCGAAGACGCTCGCATCACTGGCGGCAACGAAGGGCTTGGTAGTGCGGCCCTCAGTGAGGCGTGCGTTCTGCAAGATCACCCGGCCGGACTCGTTATCGATCTGCCGGTCGTAGCCAATCAATCGGGTCGTGGCCGGATTTGCTTCTCGCGCCACGATCGCAGCCAGAAGTCCAGCACGCGCTTGTTCCCACAGCGAAAGTGCTTCGAGACGACTCACGTCTTTCGAGCAGACCTGATCATCGTTCACCTCGACGGCCGCGAGGAGCGTGGAGAGACGCTGCATGCGCACATCGAGCGGACTTTGTGTGGATAGTCCCGCAATGTCGATCACGCGCGGGCGAAAGCCGATGCGCACCACGCGCACCTTACGCGCGGCGACATTCAGATCGAGCACGTATTGGCCCGAGGCATTGGTGAGCGCGCGTGCTATCGTCTTGTTCTCGGCGTCGACGAGCACCACCACGGCGCCCGTCACGACACCGGACGATGCACTGTCGCGGACCGTGCCGGTGAGTCGCTGCGCTTGGGCAGACGTCGTCAGGAGAGCGGCGCAGCAGACTGATGCACGAATGAATTTCATCGCTCTCGCGTCCAAAGCAGCAGCACGCCACAGCCACTGCTCGTCCTGCCAAACTGCACCGGCGCGGTGCCGCTTCCTGGATAGTACTCCACGGCGGCGTAATCACCGACGGCCATGCGGTCGAAATCCGGCGGAGGGAGCGCATCTTTTCGTTCTGGATCCGCCTCGTAGACGAGTTGGCCATCAAGGTACAGAGTCACGAAGCACGACTGGCACGTCGACGCTTTTTGCTGGAATACGGGACCCGAGCATTGCTTGCGAGTGGACGCCAGCATCGTTCCTGCGCCACGCGTGACGATGGGCACGAGCCCCGAGACGCGCTGTGCAATGACGCCGGAGAGCGACTTCCCATCTTCTTTCCTCAACTCGGCTGCGGGCACGAAATACCCACTGGTCGCATTGGCGCGCCGCTCCTCGAAACCGCGCAGTGCCGGCGACACGTATTTCACCTGGCTCGAGACCGTTTTCACCGTGTCGAGATTGGTCTGACTGACGAGCGTGAATGAACGCTGCGTTATTCCTGAGCCGCGGACATTGACGGTGTCTCGCCGAATGGCGAAGCCAATCTTACGCACCTGGACGATCTGCCAGCCTTCGTCCAAGTCGTCCAGTACAAATGCGCCGGTGGTATCGGTGAGCGCGCGGCGCTCGACTCCGGCAATCGTGACTTCCGCGCCGGCCACCGGAGTGCGTGCTCCGTCACGCAGCACCTGACCGCGCAACGTTCCCTGGCTCGTGGCGCGCTGAAGCGGCAGCGCGATAACGCCTGCGAGCAACATCACAATCCGAGCTGAGCCTCGCATGATTCTCACAATGTCCTTCCCGCCCTCTGGGCCAATAACCATCATACCAATCAACCATTACTCCGCCAGATGACACTCATCGACGTTGCGAGGCAGGCACTCGCGGATGACCATTTCGAGCCCGATCTCGCACCAGATGCGGAGCAGCAACTCGCGTCACTTCGTCCAGCCTCAACGTCACCTTCCGGCGACGTAAGGGATCTCCGCAGCCTCCTGTGGAGCTCCATCGACAATGCCGAGTCCAAGGATCTCGACCAGATCGAGTTCTGCGAGGAATTGAATGACGGCGCGATTCGCATCATGGTCGGCATCGCGGACGTCGACGTGCTCGTCGGCAAAGGATCGCCGCTCGACAAGCGCGCATTCGCAAATTCGACATCGGTGTATACGGGCATTCACGTCTACCCGATGCTCCCGCCAGAGATTTCCACCGGCTTCACCTCGCTGAACCAGGGCGAGGATCGCGTCGTCCTCGTCATCGAGACGGTCATCGGAAAGGACGGCGCCGTAAAATCGCATGACGTCTATCGCGCCATTGCCGTGAACAAGGCAAAGCTTGCCTACGACTCCGTTGGTGCCTGGCTCGAAGGCCAAGGTCCCGTTCCGCCACTCATCCAGTCGACATCAGGGCTCGAAGAACAGGTCTGGCTCCAGGATCGCGCCGCGAGTCTGCTCAAGACACAGCGAGAAAACGCCGGCGCACTCGAGTTCGAGACCATCGAGGCAACTCCGGTCGCGAAAGGTGGCAAGGTCGAGTCGCTCACCATCACGCGAAAAAATCGCGCACGCGACCTCATCGAGGACTTCATGGTCGCCGCGAACGTGGCCATCGCGCAGATCCTCGCCGAGCGGAATCGATCGGCCATTCGCCGAGTGGTGCGTGAGCCAAAGCGCTGGCCTCGCATTGTGGAGATCGCGCGTAGTTACAACATCACGCTTCCCGACACACCGGAACCCAGGTCGCTCGCACGCTTTCTCGCTGTGCGGCGCGCGGCAGATCCAAAGCGCTTCGCTGATCTCTCGCTGAGCATCGTGAAACTGCTCGGTCCCGGTGAATACGTAGTCGATCTACCCGGCCCGGCTGACGATCAAGGGCACTTCGGTCTTGCTGCGAGCGACTACGCGCATGCCACCGCGCCGAATCGGCGATATGCCGATCTCGTCACGCAGCGGTTGGTGAAGGCGTCGTTGGCCAATGGGCCCGCTCCGTACTCCAACGACGAGCTCACGACGATCGCCGCACGGTGCACCGAGCGCGAGAACGCCGCGAATCACGTCGAGCGCATCGTCCGCAAGGCGGCCGCGGCCGAGTTGCTCGCACACAGGATTGGCAACGTGTTCGATGCAATCGTCACGGGCGTGAACAAGAACGGCACATACGTACGCTTGTTGTCGCCGCCGGCCGAGGGACGTGTGATGCGCGGGCAGCAGGGGATGGATGTGGGTGAGCGGGTGCGTGTGAAATTGCTCTCCACAGATGAGCGTCGCGGATTCATCGACTTCGAGGGCGTCTGGCAGAGCAACAACCCGTCTTCGTAATTTCCGGACTGTAGCGGATTCAGCCGGGTGATAATGAACGATTTCCGTCGCTCGCTCGTACTACCGGAGTACTCCTCTCCCCACTGAGTTCGTGTCTCGATTTTCACGATGCGCCCGCCTTTCCCGGCGCGTCGCTTCCATAGCCGTTTGTCTCGCCGCATCGTCGCTGCCCGCCACTGCGCAATCGATTGACGCACCGGGAGAATCGGTGGGTCGCAACTCCGTCATGGACAGCCATGTTGCTACGATGCCGCAGACGCGCGCCGTCCGGACGCGTGAACCGATCGTGCTCGATGGCCGCCTCGACGAAGGCGCGTGGCGAGGCGTTCCCAGGACATCGGCATTTACGCAGACCGATCCGATCGACGGCGGGGCACCGAGCGAGCGGACCGAGATCGCGGTCATCTTTGACGAAAGCGCCATCTATGTGGGCGCACGCATGTTCAGCGACCGCGGTCCCGTTTCCCGACGGCTTGGGCGCCGCGACAGCGAGCTGAATGACTCGGACTGGCTGACGGTCGTCTTCGACAGCTATCACGATCATCAAGGCGGCTATCGCTTCCGGATCAACCCCAGCGGAGTGAAGGGCGATGACGCCAATGGCGATCGCTCCTGGGATCCCGTGTGGGACGCCGTCGTCTCGGTGGATAGCGCGGGCTGGACGGCCGAAATGCGGATTCCGTTCAGCCAGCTACGGTTCGGCAGCGCGCCCACTCAACTCTGGGGCATCCAGTTTCAGCGCGACATCGCAGCCAGCGTCGAGAAGCTGGTATCGTCCTACACACCAAAGAGTGGGAAGGGCGGTTCCGCCAGATATGGACACCTGCTCGGCCTCGAGAACATTCCGCAGAGCCACCGTCTCGAAGTGTTGCCGTATCTCGCGGCGCGCGCGGAATACAAGCGAATTCCCTCCGTGACCGATGCCGGATTCTCCAATCCGTTCCGCAACGGGCGTGACTACTTCAACAGCTCTGGCGCCGACGTCAAATACCGTCCGACGCCTAACCTCACGTTCGACATGACCATCAATCCCGACTTCGGCCAGATCGAGGCGGATGAGTCGCAGGTGAACCTGAGTGCGAGCGAGACGTTCGTGGGAGAGCGACGTCCCTTCTTCATCGAAGGCTCGAGCATCTTCCGCACGTCGCAGGAAGGTGGCGGTGGTAGCGGTGGTGGCGGAAGCAACGAATTGTTCTACACACGCCGCATAGGCCGCGCTCCGCATGTCGGCGCGCCGGCGGGAAGCATTTACGCGGACCTGCCCGAGGCCGCACCAATTCTCGGCGCGGCGAAGCTCACCGGACGCACCGCGCAGGGATGGTCCATCGGTGTGCTGGAGGCGGTGACAAACCGCGCGGCTGCCGGGTACGTGATCCTTGACGGATCGCACGGCCGCGCCGAGGTCGAACCGCTCACGAATTATCTGGTGGGGCGGCTGCGCCGTGATTTCCGCGAGGGAGCCTCGAGCGCCGGCGCCATCGTCACGCAGGTGACGCGCAACCTCCGCGATTCGCTCCTCACGGCGCGGCTGCACTCATCGGCAACCGTGCTCGGCGCCGACGTCCGTCACGAGTGGGCTCAGCGCATGTGGGGAGTGACGGGCACGCTCGTGGGAAGCTCCGTGCAGGGGAGCCCGACGGCGATCATTGCCACGCAGCGCTCGTCGCTCCGCTATTTCCAGCGCCCCGATGCGCTCTCGAATCACGTGGATTCCTCCTCGTCCGCCCTGCATGGATTCCAGTGGTCCGCCAACCTCAACAAGATGGCCGGCCTGCATTGGCGCGGGCATGTGTGGTTCAGCGGTACGAGCCCGGCCTTCGAGACAAACGACCTCGCCTTCCAGACGAGCGCGGATCGCATGCGCCTCGAGGAGAGCATTGCCTACGAGGAGAACGTGCCAGGTCGAGTGGTGCGTCGATGGACAGTGCGCGCCACGCCTGACCAGAGCCGCAACTTCGATGGGGATCTCACGGGCAACGGGCTCAAGGTGGATGGCGACATCACCTTTCTCAACTACTGGAACACGCACCTCACGTTCGACCGCGACTGGAACACGACGGACGACCGGCTTACCCGCGGCGGGCCACTCGCCCGCAATCCCGGACAGACCACGCTCGCTGGCTCTATCAACAGCAACTCCCGCCTTGCGTACACGGCCAGCGTGAATGGCAACGTGCGTCGCACTCCCGCGGGTGGATGGTCCAATACGCTCGGTGCGCGGATCGGGTTCAAGCCCACATCGGCTTGGAGCGGCGAGGTGGAACCGCGCTGGAACCGAAGTCACGGCGTGGCACAATACGTCGCCGCGGTGGCCGATACGTTCGCGACCGAGACCTATGGGCGACGCTACATCTTCGCGCCCATCGAGCAGACCACCGCGTCCATGAACGTGCGGTTGAACGTCACCATGCGCCCGACGCTCACGCTGGCGCTTGTGGCGCAGCCGTTCATCGCGAGCGGTCGCTACGGAACACCGCGACAACTTGCCGCGCCACGGACATACGACTTCCTCGAATTCGGACGTGACGCAGGAACGATGAGCCGCGACGCGAGCGGAATGTCCACGGTGGATC
>JBBQHJ010000028.1:0-24900 GCA_038323865.1 Gemmatimonadales bacterium | reverse complement strand
CATGCCGTGTGCTGCTGATACTCGACGCGTCTGCGCAAACGCTGCGACTTGCCGTGCAAGGTGAGAATTGCGACAACGATCACCGACTACGCCTACGTGTTGCCACCGGCGTCGAGACTTCCAGGACAGTCGCTGACGCCGCATTCGGCGCCGTTACGCGTGTGCCGCTCAAGATCTCGGCGTCGGATGAAACGATGGAGCATGTTGCTCCAACAGCACCACTTCATCGTTGGGTCGCACAATTCGGCGATTCGTCAGGGGCACTGCTCGTGTCCGACGGTCTTGCCGAATATGAAAGTGCCAGCGACGGCTCGATTGCGATCACGCTCGTGCGGGCAGTCGGAAAACTGTCGCGCCACGATCTTCGGGAGCGGCCGGGCCACGCAGGATGGCCGGCCGAGACTCCGGGCGCGCAGTGCATTGGGTGCTATGCTGCGGAGTTCGCGCTGCGCCTTATCGGCGGCGATAGTGACGCAACGCGACGCGAGATCGAAACGTGCGCCGAGGATGTCCTTCTCCCGCTCGCAGGGGAAACGCTCCGCTCCAATCTTGGTGACTCGCGCAACGGTGGAGGACTCGAGCTTACCGGTGAGGGACTCGCATTTTCATCGGCGCTGCCGTCGCGAGAGAAGGGGTGGATCACGTTGCGCTGCGTGAACCTCACGAATGCATCGGTGCACGGCGCTTGGCGCGTTGCGCGCGGCGTCCGCGAAGCAATGCGTGCGCGCCTCGACGAGACTGCGCTTGGGCCGCTCGCCGTTGACGGAACGTCAATCGCGTTCACAGCCGGGCCGCGAGAGGTCGTTACAGTTCTCGCGCGGTAGTCACGGGCTCTCCAGCCAACCGATCGCGGAGCGCATCTCCGAGCAGTGTTGTCGCCACGACGGTGAGCACCAGCGCAATGCCGGGTGCCAACGATACCCATGGCGCCACGACGAGCAGATCGCGTCCGCCCGCAATCATGTTCCCCCAACTGGGTGCGGGCGGCTGAATGCCAAGCCCGAGAAATGAAAGGCCGCTCTCGAGCAGAATTGCATTCCCAATGCCGAGCGTCGTCGCGACGAGCGCCGGCCCGAGCGCGTTAGGAACCACGTGTCGGAACAGCACTCGCACAGACGATCCACCAAGCGCAATCGCCGCAGGAACGAACGGTCGTTCGCGCAGTGACAGCACCTCAGCGCGCACCAGCCGCGCGGTGCCCATCCATCCGGTGGCAACGAGCACGACGAGAATCGTCGCCAGCCCGGGCTGCCAGAGCGCGACGCCGACAAGCAGCAGCACGAGTCGAGGAAGCGCGAGCAGCACATCCGCAAGTGCAGTGATTGCTCGATCGACCCAACCTTCGTTCCATCCTGCAAGCGCCCCGAGCACGGTGCCGAGCAGGCCCGAGAAGACAGACCCGATCACGCCGACCAACAATGAGAGCCGGCCGGCGAGCATCATGCGTACGAACAGGTCGCGACCGAAGCGATCGGTGCCGAGTATATGCCAGCTGCCCTGCGCGTCGCTGCCGAATGGCGCGATGAGTCGCCGCGCGACGACATCGTCAATGCGCAGCGGGTCACGCGAGGCGAGGGCGGGCACAAGCACCACGGCCAGCGCCAGCACGCCGATCATCACGAGGGCAGTGCGCTCAGTACGCGACGTCACGCTCACGTGCGCGACTCGCGCATGCGAGGATCGGCCCATGGAAGCAATGCTTCGGCGGCGAGATTCGCGACAATGACCACGGCAGCGAACGTCGCCGCACAACCCATCACCACGGGGTAATCCCGCGCCACGATGGACGTCACCATCAGCCGGCCCATGCCGGGCCACGCGAATATCGTCTCGACAAAAACGGAACCGGCTACGGTGCCCGGTAGCGACAGCGCGAAGAGTGTCAGCAAGGGAGCGCGCTGATTCGCCAGAAGGTGCTTGGCGTAGACACTCCGCTCGCTCGCGCCCTTCGCGCGCGCTGTGCGCATCCAATCCGCGCCCATGGCATCGAGCGCACTCGAGCGCACATAGCGCGCAACGCCGGCGGCACCGATGGCTGCGAGTAGCGTCACCGGCAGAATCGAGTGCCGAACCACGTCGGCGACGTACGCCAATCCATGCAGCTCTGCGCCCGGCGTGTTGAGTCCAATTGCGGGAAGGCGCAAGAACAGTGGCAGGCTCCACGACGACGCGAGATACGTGAAGCAGGCAATGGCGCCGAGTCCAAGCCAGTATGCCGGAGACGCGGCGAGCACGACACTCACGATGGTGAGGAGCGTATCGACCGGTCGTCCCCTGCGCGCAGCCTGAAACAGGCCGACCGTCGTACCGACCAGAAACGAAAGAACCAGCGACGCCACACCCAGCCCGAGTGAAATCGGCAGCGCATCGGCGATGACAGCGCGTACGGGCCGACGACTCGCAAAGCTCACACTTGTTGCACCGCCGAGCGATTCCTGAACCCAGCGTGCATATTGCACGGCGATGGAGCGGTCGAGTCCCAACTCGTTGCGCAGTCGCGTGACATCGGCTGCGCTCGCACCCGGTGGCAAGAGAAACACGGTCGGATCTCCCGGTGCCATACGGAGGAGCGCAAAGGTGAGCGTCAACACACTCCAATACAGCAGAGCGGCACGCGAGAGAGGGCGCAGAATGGCGGAGAGCGGCACGCGGTGATATCGCATCGTGCCGCAGCCGCGTCAACGCTGCGCCGCTCGGCAATCGTTGCCAGTGCGATGCTCGTGGCCTGCATTGCACCGCAACGAACGCCCGACGTTGTTGTGATGGCGTCCGGCGCAGATCTCGAATCGGCCAACCCGCTGGTCACGATTCATCCGCTCTCGCGGCAGATGCAGCGCTACGCCTTGTTCGTCACGCTGCTGCGCTATGACTCGTCGCTGACACCGCAGCCATACTATGCGAGCCGGTGGGAGTGGAACGCCGATCATCGCACGCTGACGCTCTCCCTGCACGGCGACCTCACGTGGCACGACGGCGCGAAAACAACCGCACGCGACGCCGCCTTCACGTTCAATTCGGCGAAAGTCGCGACGATTGGATATCCGCGCGCCGCCGAGCTCGCGCAGTTCGACTCCGTGGTCGCGGTGAACGACACTACGCTGCGTCTCTCCTTCAGCGCGCCGCAACCACGCGTGCCGGCGCTCTTGGCTGAACTTCCACTCGTCCCGGAACACCTTCTCGCGAAGGTCGCCCCGCGCGACATGCGCACCGCAGCCTTCAACGATGCGCCGATTGGCAACGGTCCGTTCAAGTTCGCGTCGCGACAACGCGGTGCCCGATGGACGTTCACCCGCAACGACAACTTTCCCGCATCGCTTGGCGGGCCGCCCAAGCTGGCCGGGTTCGTGATTGCTGTTGTCGATGAGGCGACAACGAAATTCGCGGGGCTCGCGAGCGGTGAGCTCGACGTCGCCGGCATCTCGCCAACCATGGCCTCGCTCGCCGAGCACGACGCGACGCTACGCCTCGTGACGTATCCGGTGTTCTTTGGATCGACCATTTGCTTCAACACAACACGCCCGCCATTCGACGACGCGCGCGTCCGTCTGGCCGTTTCTCGGAGCATTCAGCGCGAACGAATCGTGCAGGTCGCATTAGCGGGCTATGCGTCCGCGGGATCGAGCGCGATTTCACCTGACAATCCACTCTCCTGGCAGCCACGCGCCTCCTTGGACACAATGCGCGCTGACTCACTGCTCGACGCCGCCGGCTGGCGCCGTAGCGCCGATGGACGGCGCTCGAAGGATGGAAAACCATTTGCCGTCGAACTGCTGACAGTCGGCAGCGGCGACAACGTCGCCGAACAGTTGGTGCAGAGCGATCTTGCCGCACGAGGAATCTCCGTCACGGTTCGACAGACGGAGATGGGCGCCTTCCTCTCAGCAGCGCGAGCACAGCGACGCACCTTCGATTTGCTCGTCGCCGGAATTCCCGGCGATCTCTCGTTTTCATACCTCAGCGCAATGTTCTCCACCACACAAGCAGGCGGCACACTCGACTTCACCGGTTTCCACGATGCAGCGTTGGACAACCTTCTCGCGAAAGCCGCTGTCGCAGGGGAAGGACGTGAGCGTCTCGATGCGTGGAGAGCGGTACAGATGTCCATCGATTCATTGGCGCCCGCCACGTGGTTGTACCACTCACGTGGAATCCAGGGAATCACACGCCGCATTCACGGGGTTACGATGGACTTACGAGGGGAACTGGTTACACTCCACGACTGGTACTTCGAACGTCCAGGAGATCATTCGTGACGCTGCTGACGACGCAGTCGCAGCTCGTAGCGCGAAAAGCCGTTGCAGCGAACGAACTCGCGCCACTTGCTCGAGGGTTGCGGTGGGAACTCGCAACTTTTGTTGATGCTCCACCCGACGTGCCTCGCGAAAAGGCACTGCTGAGTCGCCCCGGTGGACGTTGTGCGTACGACGGCACCTACCTGCGCTTCGATCCCTACGATCCGCGCCACGTCTGCCCGATGTGCGGCCGCGAGTTTGCCGGCGGTCTGCACGACCGATTCCGTCTGTACTGGTATCAACTCTGGATGGCCGAGCGCGTGCTCCATTCCGCGCTCCTTGGCGTCGTCATGGACGACGTGCAGTGCCGCAACGCTGCGGCCCTCATGCTCGAGCGCCTTAGCGATCAGTACCTCCGCTATCCGAACGCCGACAATGTGCTCGGTCCATCGCGACCATTCTTCAGCACATATCTCGAGTCGATCTGGCTGCTCCAGCTTTCCATCGCGCTCGATTTCCTGGAATCCGATAACCCAACTCCGGAAACGCTCTCGCTCGGCGCGCGCGTTCGCGATCATCTGATCGCGCCGAGTATGACGCTCATTGCGTCGTACGATGAGGGAATGTCGAATCGCCAGGTGTGGAACAACGCGGCGCTGATGGCGGCGGCACGGTTACTCGACGATCGCGTGCGATTTGATCGCGCGATGCATGGCCGCAGCGGTCTGCTCTCGCATATGAAGACGGCGCTGCTCTCCGACGGCAGTTGGTACGAGGGCGAGAACTACCATCTCTTCGCGCATCGCGGACTGTGGTACGGCGTTCAATTGGCGACGACATCCGGACACGACATTCCCGCAGACCTCGTGCATCGGATGAATGAAGGCTTCGTCGCGCCGTTCCGCACGCTGCTCCCCGATCTCACGTATCCGGCGCGCCGCGACTCGCAATACGCAGTCAGCGTGCGACAGCCGCGTTTCGCTGAATCGTGCGAGCTCGGTCTCGCCAATCGTGACGACGACCGACTCCTCGGCATGCTCGCTCGCCTGTACGATCCCGCCGTGCCGCGCTCGGCTACCGGTCGTGCCGCGTCGTCGGCTGATGTCGAGCGCAATGTTCCGCCCACTGGACTCAATCGCGCTGATCTTTCGTGGCGCGCGCTGTTGTGCGCGCGTCCCGAATTGCCGCCATTGGTCGCCGCGCCGCTCGCGTCGGACCTGCTGCCTGCACAGGGCATTGGGGTACTGCGTCGTGAAGCTGGCGCGGTGTATGTCTCGCTCGACTACGGTGAGTCGGGTGGTGGACACGGACATCCCGATCGGCTCAACCTCACGCTCGCCGACGGCGCGCATCGGTGGTTCGATGATCCGGGCACTGGTTCGTACGTCGATCCATCGCTGCACTGGTATCGCAGTACGCTTGCGCACAATGCACCGCTCGTTGACGGACACTCGCAGCCGCGTGTGAATGGCGATTTGCTCGACTTTGCCGACGATGGCGAGGCGGGCTGGATCAGCGCAAAGGCTGAACTCGCACATGGCACAGTGCTCACGCGATCACTCGTTGTGCTCAGCGACTATCTGATCGACGAGTTGTCGTGGAGCGGAACTGAGCCGCACGAAATCGGCTTGCCCGTGCACGGTGTGGTGCCGTCTGGTCGTCGCTCTCGTCCGTCCGGCGCCATCAGCGGTGGCACCGCGGCCGAAGATGGCTTCATCTATCTCTCCGAAGTGCAGCGTCTCGCGATGCCATCGGGCGCAGTCACCATGCACGGTGGCGACGATGGCGGCATGCTCGATGGGTGGCTCTTTGCGCCGGAAGGAACCACCGCGATGGTTGCAATGGCACCCGCACCACCGGGTCGCGAAGGCACGCGACCACTGATGCTGCTGCGAACCACGTCGATGGCGGGTCGCTATCTCACGGTGTGGAGCTGGCGAAATGCGGTGACATCGGTGGAGCGAGATGGCGATGCCATCGTCGTGCGCCGGCGTGATGGCATTCTTCAGCGCCACGTTCATACCGAAGCAGGCTGGCAGATCGCGAGCGAAACAACGTTCGGCGTCGAGCAGAAAGAGTTCACGCGCGCGCCGCGTGAATTCGGAGCCGCCGATGTCGCGGACGTCGCGCCGGTCGGCCGCGAGACACTCACACTGCCCGCGTCCGTTGAACTCGGTGAAGATCACTATCGCCGGTCGGAGTTCACCTGGCAGGGAGCAGGCGCGCCGCGCGCGACCATTCGCGTGTCACGCCCAAGCCTCGGCGCAATTTTAGTGGAGATCGACGTTCCGTCGTCGCTGCGGCTGTTCGTGCCGCTCTTCACGGAGAACCAGCTCGACAATGATCCGCCATCCATTCACGGTGACAGCGTGCAGCTGTACGCGATTGCCGGTACACGCCAGGCTGGCTTGCTCATGGTCCCGGAGGGTGGTCGCGTCGCGACCCGTCCCGTGGAGGGGTGGAACAATCAAATCTCCGTGGACGCGCGCTGGCGGCCCACGTCGTCGGGCTATCACATCGACGCCACACTGCACATCGACTACCGCACACCGGAGTTCATGCTGGATGTGATCGTCAACGAGATCGTCCCAGGTCGCGCTCGCCGGCGTGGGCAGCTCGTGATGTCAGGCGCCGCTGGGGAATTCGTCTATCTTCGAGGGGACCGGCACGATCCGACTAAGCTGCTTCGCTTTGTCCTCCCGAATGTCTGACTCGCGACTCTCCAGAATCTCCGTCGTACTCTACGAACCGCAGAATCCCATCAACATCGGCGCCACCGTGCGTGCGATGAAGAACATGGGCGCCACCTCACTGAGGCTCGTGCGCCCCTGCGAGTACGATCCCGTGCGCCTCGAGGGCATTGCGCACGACACGTGGGACATCATTCACGGCATCAAGCACTTCGACGACTTCGAAAGTGCCGTTGCCGATTGCGTGCGCACGCTCGGCTTCACCGCGCGGCGGCGCGCCGCCAAGTGGCAGGTGCTCACACCGCGTGAAGCAGCAGAGGATGCACTCGGCCATGTCGACGCAGGACAGGTGGCATTGGTCTTCGGCCGAGAGGATAAAGGTCTGCCGAACGAGGTACTCGATCGCATCCACGCCGCCGTGAACATTCCGACGACGGATCATGCGTCGCTTAATCTCGCGCAGGCCGTGCTGATTGCGCTCTATGAGCTGCACCTCGCGTCGGGCGACGCGACGCGTGTCTTGCGCGGCCCGCGCAAGGAGGCACCACCGCCAACCGCAGACTTGCTCGAGCGCTATTTCGAGGAGCTGCATCGGTCGCTCGACGCAATTCAGTTTTTCAAGACGCGCTACCCCGAGCACATCATGCGATCCATGCGCGCGATCACCTACCGCGCGCAGCCCGATGACCGCGAGCTCTCGCTGCTCCGCGCGGTCTCGCTTGAGGTCGTGCGTTTTCTCGAGCGGACGGGTGTGAAGGAGCGCACCCTGCCGGATGACGTCGCGCCCCGTCGTCCGAAGCCGAAGCCGTCGTAGCGAAGGAACTGCGCCCCAATGTCATCCTGAGCGTAGCGAAGGATCTGCGCCCCAGTGTCATCCTGAGCGTAGCGAAGGATCTGCGCCCCAGTGTCATCCTGAGCGTAGCGAAGGATCTGCTTTTTCTTTTGATTACCCCAAATGCCCCTTTCACGATTTTTTGGACGCGGACGTGAAGAACAGCCGCAGCCGGACGAAGAGCCCACTGACGTCGACGCATCCGAACCCGACGCGGAGGAAGCAGTCGATGTTGGCGACGTTGAGCCGGAAGCCGCACACGACACATCCTGGCGAGAGAAAGCGCAGAAGTTCATCCCGAACGGTGCGTCGACGGGAAGCAAACGCGCCGAAAAGCTCTACGGTGATGCCGCTGACGATCTCCCAACGCACTTCACAGGTGCGCGCGGTGCCGTGCTCACCGATATGCAGGGCGTGGAGTATCTCGACTGCACCATGGCACTCGGTTCAGTCGCGCTTGGCTATGGTGAGCCGCGCGTAACCGCGGCCGTTATCGAAGCCGTGAATCGCGGCAACGTATCGGCACTGTCCAGCTGGCGCGAAGTGGAATTGGCAGAGCGGTTGTGCGCGTTGATTCCCTGCGCCGAGCGGGTGCAGTTCCTCAAGTCCGGTGCGGAGGCCGTATCGGCCGCCGTGCGTCTCGCGCGCACGTACACGGCGCGGGAGCGCGTCATCGCGTGCGGCTACTTCGGCTGGCACGACTGGTGTTCTGATTCGTCGGGTGTTCCACTCGCCGTTCGACGCACGGTGGACTGGGTGCCGTTCGATGAAATCGGTGCGCTCGATATCGCGGCAACCGCAGCAGGGAATACACTTGCCGCAATCGTGATTGAACCTGTGGTGGAGCACGCGCCGAGCGTAGAGTGGCTTCAAGCCGCGCGGGCCTGGTGCGACAAGCTTGGCGCCGTATTGATCTTCGACGAGATCAAAACCGGCTTCCGCGTCGCGCCCGCTGGCTATCAGGAAGTTTCCGGCGTTACACCGGATCTCGCGACCTTCGGGAAGGCACTTGCGAATGGGTATCCGCTCTCAGCGGTGGTGGGACGCGAGGCCATCATGAGCGTCGCGAGCGAAACGTGGATTTCTTCGACGTTAGCGAGTGAGGCAACATCACTCGCCGCGGCACTCGCCGTGCTGGACTGGCACGACGAAGCCGACATTTGTGCGACGCTTGCAGAAACAGGACGCGAAATGCGCGAGGCAGTGATGCGTGCCGTTGAAGCGAGTGGCGTGACCGGTGTCACCGCTCACGGCATCGATCCAATGTGGTTCCTCAAGTGGGAAGACCCGGCGATGGAGAATCGCTTTGTCGCCGAGGCGGCGCGGAGTGGCGTGCTGTTCAAGCGTGGTGCGTACAACTTTGCCGCCATTGCTCACGATGAATCCGCACTTCGCGACATCGAGCACGCCGCAAGCGTCGCGATGGTCGCGCTGCGAGAGTCGTAAGTGTCATTCCGAGCGAAGCGCGAAGCGCGGAGTCGAGGAATCTGCACATCCCGCCGTTGACGCCGCTCATCGACGCGCACGCACACTTCTACTGGTCAGGCGCAGGCCGCTCCGACTGGCAGCGCCTGAACGGCGCGCGCTTCCGCGCCGGCGACACGATCGGTGTGAACTATCACGTTGCCAGCGTGCTCGGCTCGTATGGTCATACGTCGCCCACGTATTTCCCGTCGCCCGACGATGCGACCGCCGGCAACAATGCCATGGCCGAGATCGCGGCCGCGAACGAGCATCGCGTGCGCTGGTACGTGACTGTAAATCCAAACCACACCGCGCACGCGCTCAACGAAATCGAGAACGGCGTGAAGCGAGGCGCGATTGGTGTGAAGCTGCTCGCGAGTCGCCGTGCAGATGATCCGCTGCTTGATCCTATTTGCGACCGGGCCGGCGCCAGTGGTCTGCCCATGCTTCACCACATCTGGCAACACCGCACGCGCGATTGGCCGAATCAGGAGATCTCCGACGGCGCCGATCTCGCGCGTCTCGCAGCGCGTCATCCCAACGTGAACTTCGTGCTCGCGCACATCGGCGGCGGCGGTGATTGGGCGCACACGCTGCTCGCCGTGCAGCACTCGCGCAACATCTATCCCGATCTCTCGGGCAGTGGAATTGATCGCGGCATGCTTGACGCGGCTGTCGAAGCGTTGAGTGCACAACGATTGCTCTGGGCGTGCGACCTCACAATGGAAACAGGGCTCGCCAAGCTTCGCGCGCTCGATGTCCTGCACGCGAACGAAGTGCTGACGACCGACGATCTCGCCGATATTCGCTGGCGCAACGCGATGCGCATCTTTCCTTCGGGCGCGTTCCCCGAATGCGAGGCCGCATGATCGACTGTTGTGCGTGGATCGGACCGTATCCCTTTCGCGAGCTGCCGCATCCTGAGCCGCATGTCCTCGCGGGCGTGATTGAACGCGAAGGGCTCGCGGGTGCGTGGGTTGGCTATTTGCCATCGGCATGGCAGCGTGATCCGCTTCCAGGCAATCGCCTGCTGTTCAGGGCGCTGGAGGAATTTCCCACGCTGCGAGCCGCACCCGTTGTCCGTCCTGACTGGCCGCAGTGGGAACAACTGCTCGACAAGTGCCAAGCACTCGGTGCCGCGGCGATTCGCATCTACCCCATGCACTGGAACCTCGGACCCTACGATCCTCGGCTTCAGGCACTGACACTCGCTTGCGGCGAGCGCGGCATTCCGCTCCTGCTCACCGTTCGCTTCGAGGATCTTCGCCAGCGTTCCTCACTCGACACAACGGGTGACCTGCCTGCCGTCTACGTCCGCGCCCTCGCGCGGCTCGGCCCGTCAGTGCGTCTCGTTGTGGCTGGCGCGGGAAAGGACATGCTCGAGGAAGCACACTGGAGTCTCACGCCCGAGGAGCAGCAACGCATCTGGTGGGATTTCGCTTGGATCTGGGGTCCTCCCGAGGACCACTTCGCGCATCTGGTGCGCACGATTGGCGCGGAGCGTTTTGTCTACGGAACGCACTGGCCGTTGCGACTCGTGCAGAATTCACGGGCCAATCTCGATCTCTTACCGGCCGACCTTCGCTCGGCGGGCATTACCGATGCGTCTACACTCGCGCTTCGGACGTAGGGAAAACGCTGACACACCACTGTTCCACTTCTGTTCCAGTGGGCTGCGAAATAGATTGCTCGCCGGTTGAAAGGTTCTTGTGAATTCGTTCACAAGCATCCCTTTACGACTTACCTACACCCCATCGCGATGACGCAGCGAAGGAAGTGGACCGCCATCCCGGGATTGCTGCTGCTGGCCATTGGCGCCGCAGTGCTCTCGGCATATAGCGGCGCCTCGTCTTCTCAAGGCAGTGCTCCTGATCAACCAGTCGCCTTTCCGCACCCCAAGCACGCGGGTGCGGTGGACAAGGGCGGCCTCGGATTGAATTGCCTCTATTGCCATAACAACGCGAATCGCTCCGCCGATGTCGGCATGCCCGCCGTGAGTACGTGCATGGGCTGCCACAATGCGGTGAGCGGATCGACGGACGTCGCCAAGGCCGAGATCACCAAGCTCCGCGCGTATGCGACCAAGTCGCAGCCGGTGCCGTGGAATCGCATCCATAAGGTTCCGGAGTACGTGCACTTTCCGCACGTGCGTCACGTGAACGCGGGTGTCACCTGCCAGACCTGTCACGGGCAGGTGCAGGGGATGAACAAGGTCTATCAGGCCGCGTCGCTGAACATGGGCTGGTGCGTCAACTGCCACGTGAACGGCTACGACCCGAAGGAAGGCATGAAGGCCGCTGGCTATGACAATGTTCCGCCGGCCAACTACAACGGTGGCGTGCCTTACGGAACGGAAGGTTCTGTTGCCGGCATCATGCGCACCGCGGGCAACACACCGCCGTCCGCCGCACCAACTGCATCCGCCGCGACACCGTCGACCGAGCGCCGTCGCGCACGGTACGACTGCGCTGCCTGTCATTATTAACGCCCTGAGGACGAACCTCACATGAGCAACGACACGGGGTCGAACGGCGTCAAGCGCCGCGACTTCCTCAAGGTGTTGGGCGCCGCTACCGCCGCCGTTGGTACGGTGGGTTGTAGCTCGGAGAAGGTCGGGAAGTTGATTCCCTATGTGGTCCATCCGGACCAGACCATCTCGGGCGTTTCCACCTACTACGCAACGACCTGCCGTGAATGCGCGGCGAGCTGCGGTCTCATCGCCGAAACGCGTGATGGCCGAGTCACGAAGCTCGAGGGCAATCCTGAGCATCCGCTGAATCGCGGCGCTATTTGCGCACGCGGACAATCAGCAGTGCAGGGTCTCTACAATCCCGATCGCATCCGCGGCCCGATGGTGAAGGAGAACGGCGCGTGGAAGGCAATCGAGTGGGACGCTGCACTCACGATGCTCAGCACCAAGCTCGGCGAGGCACGCAGCCGCGGCGCGGCCGCGAATGGCGTCTTCCTGAATCAGCACGAGACGGGAAGTTTCCCTGCACATCTCGATGCGTGGCTCTCGGGCTTCGGCATGAAGCCGCACCTGAGCGTGGACTTCGAGGCCGATGGCGCATCGGTCGAAGCGAATCGCAAGGCATACGGCGTCGCATGGCCGAAGCTCTCATTCGCCGACGCCAAGCTCATTGTCTCATTCGGTGCTGACTTCCTCGACAACTGGGGCATGTCGGTTCCGCAGCAGCTCGACTTCGCGGATGCACGCGCGAAGATCGAAGGTGCGCCGCGGTTCGTCTACATCGGACCACGCCGCTCACTCACCGGTTTGAACGCCGACCAGTGGATTGCCTGCAAGCCTGGCACCGAACACGTCATCGCGAACGCACTCGCCGGCACCGGCTCAATCGCCGATGCGGCAACGCAGAGTGGTGTCGCCGCCGCAACGCTCACGCGTCTCCAGCAGGAGCTCGCCTCGGCCAAGCCGGCCATGGTGCTCTCTGGTGCATCGGGTGCAAATGCGCTTGATCTCGCGAATGCAGTGGCAGCGATCAACAAGGCAGGCGGCGCAGTCGGGACAACGATTCGTCCTGCCGAAGCATCCGCTGCGTTCGACGGTGTCGCGAGCTACAACGACATCTATGCTGCGGTCGAGCGCATGCGCGCGGGCAACGTTCCGATCGCATTTGTGCGCGGTGTGAACCCCGCGTACAACATGCCGACCGTCGCAAAGTTCGCCGAGGCATTCGCGAAGGTGCCCTTCAAGGTCAGCTTCTCCATGTATCCGGACGAGACGACCGAGTTGTGCGACCTCATTCTTCCGGACCTGCACTCGCTCGAGTCATGGGGCGATGCACATGCGGCGAGCGGGTCGATTTCGCTTCAGCAGCCGGCAATGGATCCGGTGTTCAGCCGAACGCGCGCCACAGCCGACGTCCTCATCGCCCTCGCGAAGAAGGATCCCGCCAACGCCGCGAAGTATCCGCAGGCGGATTACCGCTCCATGTTGATGAGCCGTTTCCCCGGTGGGACTGCGGCCTTCACCAGTGCACTTCAGAAGGGCGTCGCCGCAGGCACGATTGCATCGCGCAGCTACACCTCTGAGCCAATGACTGCCGCTGCTGCTCCAACCGCGCAGTCCGGCGACATGCATCTCGTTGTCTATCCATCACCGGTGTTCGGCGACGGACGCGGCGCGAACAAGCCGTGGCTTCAGGAACTGCCCGATCCCGTGAGCAAGGTGTTGTGGAGCTCGTGGGTCGAGATTCATCCGCAGAAGGCGAATGAGCTCGGCATCGAGCGCGGTGACATCGTTGAAGTCACCACCGCGAACGGTTCCATCAAGGCGCCGGCCTATCTCTATCTCGGCATTCGCACCGATACCATCGCTGTCGCCATTGGTCAGGGGCACCGCTCGGCGGCAACGCTCGAGATGTACGACGGCAAGAACGACAAGGCGCATCCGGTGCAGTGGGGCTATGGCCGTTATGCGCGCAACATTGGCGCACGCGCGCTGGATCTTCTTGGCGTAGCACCGAATGCCGCGGGTGGTATGAACCTCGTCGGCACCATGGCCTCGCTCAAGAAGACGGCTGATCACGAGATCCTCGTGTCGACCGAAGGCTCCGCCCGCCAGCATGGTCGCGGCATCTCGCAGGCGATTCCAATCGCCGAGTTGCTGAAAGAGGGCGCAGGCGATCACAAGGAGCACGAAGAGAACATCCCGGGTGCACCGAGTACGGCGTTCCTGCCGGGACTTCGCTCACCAGTTGCTGCCGACGCACAAGGCACGCTCGGCTCGCCGACGGCAGAAGATCACGGCAAGGAAAAGGGCATGTACTCGCCCAACCATTGGTCAGGCATGGCCAATCGCCGTTGGGCAATGACGGTTGATCTCGCGCGCTGCACCGGTTGCTCTGCCTGCGTCACGGCATGCTACGCCGAGAACAACATTCCGACGGTTGGCGCGCCGTGGCAGAATGCGACGTTGTTTGCGGTCGCCAAGCCGGGCTTCAATATCACGCGCGGTCGCGAGATGAACTGGCTGCGCATCGAGCGCTATTTCGAAGGCGCTGATGACGGCAATTTCACGGAAGACTTCGAAGCGCGCTTTGCTCCGATGCTGTGCCAGCACTGCGGCAACGCGCCGTGCGAGCCGGTGTGCCCTGTCTACGCCACGTATCACTCGCCGGACGGCTTGAACGTGCAGGTGTACAATCGCTGCGTCGGCACGCGTTACTGCAGCAACAACTGCCCGTACAAGGTTCGCTACTTCAATTGGTTCGGTTATGGCGAGGAAGATCGCAAGCAGTACGCGTTCCCCGAGCCGCTCAACTGGCAGTTGAATCCGGACGTGACCGTGCGCGGCAAGGGTGTCATGGAGAAGTGCACGTTCTGCGTACAGCGTATTCGCGAGGCGGAGACGCGCGCCAAGTCAGAGGGACGCGAGCTCGCGCCTGATGAATTCACGGTCGCGTGCGCGCAGGCGTGTCCGTCGCGCGCAATCACCTTTGGCGATGCAGCAGATCCGCGGTGGACGGTGGCGCAGCAAGTGGAAGACAAGCGCGCGTACCACGTGTTCGAGGAGCTCAACACCTTCACGGCGGTGGTCTATTTGAAGAAGGTTCAACATCCGGCTTCGGCCGGGGCGTAAGGGAGACGCGACAATGGCCACCATGGCACAGCCGCGCGACGAGCGCCCCCTTCGCCCGAACGTTCCCTCAGCGAGCAATCGTCTGCCGGGCGTCAAGGACTACGATCAGGTCGACCGTGAGATCATCGACACGCTGCAACCATCGCTCGGATGGTTCGCGGCACTTGGTATCGCGATCCTCTGTTTGTTGATCGGTGCGTCCACGTGGGTCTATCAGATTCGCGAGGGACTTGGCGCCGCCGGCTACCACCCGCCGACGATGTGGGGCGTGTACATCGTCACCTTCGTTTTCTGGGTCGGTATCGGTCACGCCGGAACACTCATCTCGGCGATCCTGTATCTCTTCCGCGCCGGCTTTAGAACCACGATTTATCGCGCGTCGGAAGCCATGACGGTGTTCGCCGTCATGACAGCAGGTCTCTTCCCGATTCTGCACCTGGGACGGCCCTGGAAGTTCTTCTGGCTGATTCCGTATCCGAATTGGCGGCTCATCTGGCCGAATCCCAAGAGCCCACTCGTGTGGGACGTGTTCGCCATTCTCACGTACCTCACTGTTTCGGCGACGTTCTTCTACATCGGATTGATTCCCGACATCGCGGTGCTTCGCGACAAGGAAACAAATCCAATCCGCCAGCGTATCTTCGCCGCGTTGTCATTGGGTTGGCGCAACTCGGATAACGAGTGGCGTCATTTCACGCGTGCGTACTTGTTCCTCGCCGCGTTCGCGACACCGCTCGTGCTCTCGGTGCACTCGGTCGTTTCGTTCGACTTCGCGATGGCACTGACGCCGGGCTGGCACGCCACGATCTTCCCACCGTACTTCGTGGCCGGTGCAATCTTCTCCGGCATCGGCATGGTGTTCACCATCATCATTCCGCTTCGCAAGTTCTTCAAGCTCGAGCACTACGTCACCATCAACGATCTCGACGCGGCGGCCAAGCTCTGCCTCTTCACGTCGTGCGTGGTCGGACTCGCATACCTCACGGAGTTCCAGGTTGCGTGGATGTCGGGCAACAAGTACGAGCAGGACTACTTCTGGAACCGCGTGTTCGGCCAGTGGGCCTGGGCCGCGTGGATCATGCTTATCTGCAACATGGTGCTGCCGCTCTCGCTCTTCTCGCAGAAGCTGCGGCGCAACACGAGCTGGCTCTTCATCCTGTCGATCTTCATCAACATCGGAATGTGGTTCGAGCGCTTCGTGATCGTCATTCCGTCGCTCTCGCACGAGTTCGAGCCGTGGCAGTGGGGCAGCTACGCACCGACGTGGGTCGACTACAACATTCTCCTTGGCTCGTTCGGCTGGTTCTTCATGTGGTTCCTGCTGTTCATCCGGCAGATGCCCGTGATGGCCATCGCCGAGATCAAGGAAATCATCTCACCGCGCTTCCGGCACACGGCTGATCGCGCGCACGATCTCGATGCGCAAGTGATCGATCCCACCCTCACGATGGGAGACGACTGATGCAAGGCGTCATCGGAGCCTTCCGTGAGCTCGATTCCGCGGTCCACGCGATCGAGGATCTCAAGAAGCAGAATTTCCGCGACATCTCGGTGTTTAGCCCCACGCCGCGCCACGAGCTTGAAGAAGCCGTTGCGGCAGGACCGAGCAAGGTGCGCCGCTTTACGCTGATCGGTGGCCTGCTGGGTCTGAGCTTCGGCTACTGGATTCCGATCTGGATTTCGGATTACTGGCCACTTGTCGTCGGCGGCAAGCCGGTGGCGAGCTGGGTGCCGTACACGATCATCGGGTTCGAGCTGATGGTGCTCATCGGCTCATTGTCCACAGTCTTCGGCATGATGGCACTCTCTCGCATTCCGCGTCTGACGTTGACGGTCGGTTACGACAAGCGCTTCAGCGGCGGCGACTTCGGCGTGTGGGTCGCCGCGGGCCCCGACCGCGCACCAGCGGCTTCAGATCTATTGAGGAAGCACGGTGCAGTGGAGGTGCGGAATGAGCGCTAACCACAGCGGTCCGCGGTCCGCGGTCCGCGGTCCGCGACAGCTCGCACTGCTCGTGATTGTGCCCGCTCTCTCTGCCTGCTCCTGGTTCACCGATTTCAAGGAACAGCCCAAGATCGATCCGTGGGAGTCCGTCGCCGACACCGTTCCGGCGCGTGGCAATCCACAGAACTCCGTGCCGGTGTATGGCACGGTCGCTCCAGGCTACGCTGTGTCGCGCATGGCACTTCCTGCCACGCTCGACTCCATGGCGTCAATTGCCAATCCGGTTGTTGCCGACGAGCGCTCGTTGCACAACGGCCGTATGTATTACCAGATCAACTGCGCAGTCTGTCACGGCGAGTCTGGCAAGGGTGATGGTGTGATTCTCAAGGCGAAGGCGATTTTTCCGCCACCACTCATCGGCGCATCGGCTGAAGGCAAGAGCGATGGCTACATCTTCGGGATCATGCGCAATGGACGCGGTGCCATGCCGTCGTACAATCGCATCGAAGAGATGGATCGCTGGGACGTCGTGAACTACATCCGCGGATTGCAGGGCAAGTATCAGGTTGCGACGGGTCCGGTTGGTCTGCCCGGTGAAACGGGTGACAAGGTTCCAGGACCATCGCAGTCGGGTCCGACACGTCCGTCGCCGTCCTACAAGCACGCCGGCTCGCAGGCTGATGCCACACGCGGCTTCGGTTTCCCGTCCGCATCTGCACCAGCACCTGCGTCCGCCAAGACTGACTCCGCAGCGAAGCCTGCTGCACCCACCACTGGAACACAGCCCATGACGCCAAAGACGGGAGGCGACCTGTGAGTCTCCATCCTGTTCGCGTGCCGACGCGCGATGAGCTCGTGCGCACGTACAGCAAGGACGTTCCAAAAGGCCTGACCATGGCCCTTATGGGCATGGCCGTCATTGGCTGGCTCGGATTCGTTGCCGGCGTGTTCATGGACGCCGATCGCGCATGGCGCGCCTACCACTTCAACTGGTTGTTCTTCACCGTGTTGTCGTCGGCAGGCTGCATGTTCGTTGCGGTGCAGCGCATCACGACCGCACGCTGGTCGCGCGCGATCATCCGCTTTCAGGAAGGGTTCGTCGCGTTTCTTCCCGTCGCGCTGTTGCTGCTCATCATCAGCTTCATCGCGGGGAAGGGACACATCTTCCCGTGGACGCACGAAGCGCCGCCCGTCGCGGAGAAGGTTGTCTGGTACAACCCGATGTTCCTGATGTCGCGCGACGTGATCGCACTCACGGTCATCACCGCGCTGTCCATCTGGTTCATCTACCTGTCGGTGCGTCTCGACGTCGGCATTCTTCCTGAAGCCGGCGCCAACTGGGCCGCTGGCATTCGTGCGAAGATGCGCGCTGGTTTCGGCGACGAACGCCGTGAGCTGCACACCACGCATTCCATCCAGGGCAAGCTCGCGGTCTTCCTCGCGCTCGCATTCGGTTACGGCTGGTCGACGCTTGCGTTCGATCTCTCGATGGGCATGTCGCTGCACTTCCAGAGCACGCTGTACGGCTGGTGGTTCTTCATGGGTGGCTGGCTCTGCTCCCTCACCACGCTCACGCTGCTCACGCTCGCGTGGCGCCGGTATCTGGGCGCCGAAGAGTACATCAAGGAGAACATCTTCCACGATCTCGGTAAGCTCTGCTTCGCGTTCACCGCGTTCTGGGGTTACCTCACCTTCGGTCAGTACCTCGTGTTGTGGTACGGCAACCTTGGTGAAGAGACACACTGGCCGCGTCTGCGCCTGATCGAGCCGTGGGTGCACTTCACGGTCTCGGCGGTGATCATGGTGTTCTTCGTGCCGTTCTTCGGCCTGCTCTCGCGCGCGGCCAAGGGCTATCGCCCCCCGCTGGCGCTGTTCACCCTCATCTCGCTCGTCGGCATGTTCCTCGTGCGGTATCTCGAGGTGTATCCCTCGCTGTATGGCGAAGCAGCATCGAACCCGTTCGGTTTGTGGGAGCTTGTACTGCTGCTTGCGTACGCCGGCACGTGGGGCCTGTGCTACCTCGCGTTCATGAACGCATTCCCGCGCATGCGGGTGTTCATGCTCACGTCGCCGTATCGTGATGAGGTGCAGGTGCCAGTGAATGCCAAGACGATGGAGCCGCTGCCGGCGCACGAATAAGTCGGTCGCATGGTCTGACGATAAAAACTCGAAGGGCGCACCGGACGTTCTCGGCGCGCCCTTTTCGTGTCATTCCCATCGGAGTCGAGGAATCTGCATTTGCCCTGTTACGGACTAACCTCGCTGAGCCACGAGTGCACGCAGCATCTCCAGGGGCAGGGCGCCGCTTTGCCTCGTCTGCTCTCGGCCATGGCGGAACACAATTGATGTTGGGATCCCGCGTATCTGGAACCGCGCTGCTGTTCGCTGTGCGCGGTCGGTATCGAGCTTGGCGATGAGTGCCTTGCCGATGGATTCGCGTGCGAGCTGATCGACTGCCGGCGCCATCGCGTGACAGGGCCCGCACCACTCCGCGTAGAAGTCCACGAAGACTGGGATCTCTGTTTCCGCGATGACACGATCAAAGCTTTCGTCATCGAGCAGGATCGGGTGATCGAGTGCGATCGGTGCGGAACAGGAGCCGCATTTCGGCCCCGATTGCGCCTTGTCGGCCCGAACACGGTTCCAGGTGCCGCATTGTGCGCAGCGGAGCGTGATACGGGTTGCAGCAGCTGTTTCGGACGCCATGTCGCTTCTCGATGCGGGGGTCGGTGGTTATCTTTTGCACTGCAAGTTTGGGGGCGTTAGCTCAGCTGGGAGAGCGCCTGGTTTGCAACCAGGAGGTCATCGGTTCGATCCCGATACGCTCCATGCCACATACGACAGACACGACGGGGCCGCGGTCACATCGCGGCCCCGTTTTGCATCTGCGACGCAGTGCGCGGTCGCAGAGTCTTTCAGTCATGATGAAGTCCTGACTCCGCGCGCGACCCGCTCGCTGGCGTCGACCCGGGCGACCCACGCGACCGCCGAAAGCCGGCTGTTCGCTACTGGAGCGCTAGCGCTTCTTTCGCGCGGCGCCTCGCGTGCGCTTCTCCACGGATCCCATCTCCACCAGCGTGGTGCGAATGCGCACGTCCATCATCGCATCGGAATTGTGCTCGATCATGCCGATGAGGATGTGCGCCGTGCGCTCACCGACCTCCACGCCCGAGTGCCGCAGGTGCGTGACGTTGGGATAGAGAAAGTTCGGCGCCTGACCGTCGCTGATGCCGAGCAACGAGATGTCCTGCGGAATGCGCAGTCCGCGCTTGGTGAGCAGATAGTGCGTGTGCACGAGCAATTCATCAGTCATGGTGAACACCGCCGTGGTGTCCGGATGCGCCGCGAGCGCCTTGTCGAGTGATTGCTCGAGCTCATCGATCAACGGCACGCGGACGATCTGCGAATCGGCGAGCGGAATCGAATGTTCCGAGTGTCCGCGCCGAAACCCGCGAAGACGTAGAGCACTGATGCGCTGCCGGGGATCGCTGAATACGCCGATGATCCGCTCGTGACCGTGGCCAATGAGATAGGACGCCGCCTCGCGCCCGACTTCCTGGTCGTCGATGGTGATGGTGGTGTACTTCGCGGTTTCCATCGTGCGGTCGAGCAGCACGACAGGAATGCCGCACTCCTTCAGCACCTCGAGGTGCTGCAGATCCGATGTTTCGGATGAGAGCACGAGCAGCACGCCGTCTGCAGAGAGGTGCGTGCAGTACTCGACGAGCCGTCGCTCCTGGATCACGGCGTTATCCGACTGGAAGACGATCAGCGAATAATCGTTCTGCTGGACGACATGGTTGATACCGCTGATCATCGACGGCACGAAGAACATGTTCATCTCCGGCACGATGAGCGCGATGAGCCGCGAGTGCTTTGCGCGCATGTATCGCGCACGGTAGTTGGGGATGTAGCTCATCGCCTGCGCGACGTCGCGGATCCGTTCTTTCGTTTCGGCGCTGATGTCGGGGTGATCGGCGAGCGCGCGCGAGACGGTGGCTATGGAGAGGCCAACGTTTGCGGCGATGTCGCGGAGGGTGGTTCGTTTGCCCATGGGATCGGCTATTCTCGGTCAATTATCGCAAAAGATCCGCAATCGTTTGCGCAAATAGTTGCGGAGATTGTGCTTGTGTTCTGACGGTAATGTCTGAATATAGAGCGCGTTCGGGCCGACATTCGACGCGCTACTTTGCACCTTTCGACCACAAATGGCAACACATTTTTGCGCGAAACTTTGCACCAGCTCTCTCCCACATCTCCGCGACGAGCGCCACCGACCCCGCACACGGGAACATCGGACGGCACTCGCGCATTTTGCCCCCACTGCTGACAAACGCGGTGACGCACCACGCTCCGGCCGCATTCGGCCCAGCCGCACGACCTTCCTTGGAGGACACACGATGCTGCGGAATCTCTTCACCGGCGTGACCGCGATGGTGCTCGCGGCCGCACCCGCGCTCGCGCAGACGCAGACCGGAACCATCGTCGGGCGAGTCGTTTCCACCGACGGCGGCGCTCCGATCGCTCGCGCACAAGTCTCTGCGGTCGGCACCGGATCGGGCGCCGTCACCAATGACGATGGCCGCTATACCATCGTCGTTGCGCCAGGTACCTATCGCGTCCGCGCCGCGCGCGTTGGCTTCGCGCGCGATTCGCTCACCGGCATTACCGTCATTGCCGGTAGCGCCGTCACGGCCAACTTCTCCCTCCGTGCGGCCGCAGCTACCCTCTCGGGCGTGGTCGTCACCGGCTACGGAACGCAGGAGGCACGTGACGTCACCGGATCACTCGTGACCGTCGACTCGGCGCAATTCAACACGGGCCGCATCGTCAGTCCCGAGCAGCTGATTCGCGGGAAAGTTGCCGGCGTTCAGGTGTCCGAGAACAACGAGCCTGGTGGTGGACTTTCCATCCGCGTGCGTGGCGGCACCTCGGTGAACGCCAGCAATGAACCGCTCTACGTCATCGACGGCGTGCCGATCGATATCGGCGGCGGATCGACCGTGAACGGGCGCAACGGGCTGAACTTCCTCAATCCGAACGACATCGAAACCGTCACCGTGCTCAAGGACGCATCATCCACCGCGATCTTCGGCAGCCGCGGTGCAAACGGTGTCGTCATGATCACCACGAAGTCCGGCGCCTTTGGCCCGCAGCTCACGTACAGCGGCAACGTCTCCGGCTCCAAGGTGACGGGCGGGCCGAATCTGCTCACCGCTGCACAGTTCCGTGCGGCTGTCGCGGCGCAGGCCGCGTCGAATGTCGCGTCGCTTCAGAATTCCACCACCGACTGGCTCTCCGCCATCGAGCAGAGCGCCGGTGGTCAGGAGCACAACCTGAACTTCGGTGGCCGTCGCCAGAGCGCGAACTATCGCGTTGGACTTGGCTACATGAATCAGGAAGGTGTGTTGATCGGCACCAAGATGGAGCGTACGTCGGCGTCGCTGAACTACAACGATCTGCTGCTGAACGACAACCTGTCGCTGCGCACGCACTTTCGTGGTACGCGCCAGCTCGACGACTACACACCCGGTGGCGTCCTCGGTTCGGCGATCGCATTCGCGCCAACAGCGCCGATGTACAACACCGATGGCTCCTACTACCAGTACCGCGATCCGACGTCGGGCAAGCTCGTCGGTCTTGCGCCCAACAATCCGCTCGAGGTCCTCAAGTACGTCAAGGATCAGGGCAACATTCTTCGCAGCATTGGCAATGTCGAAACGGAATACCGCGTCCCGATGGTCTCCGGCCTCACCGCGACCATCCGCGGCGGGTACGACATCAACCGCGCCGACCGCAACTCCTTCACGCCGACGAACATCGCCTCGCAACTCAAAGGCGATTCGGCGAGCCGAGGAACCGTGTCACGCGCCAATCATTCCGAACTGCATACGGTCGGCGACGTGTTCGCCAACTACCGGCACGACATTTCAATGTGGCGGGGAAGCAGCGTGGATCTCACAGCCGGTGTGTCCGCCGAGAACTTCAGCGGCTCATACAATGGGTACAGCGTGAACGGACTGTCGAGCAATCTCCTCGGCCCGAACGGCATTCCAACGTTCAATACCGCATTTCCTGGCGTCAGCATTCAGGAGCATCGCCTGCGCTCCCAGTTCGGTCGCGCGAATATCAGCCTCGCCGATCGTTACCTGCTGACCGGTACGGTCCGTCGCGACGGATCATCGCGCTTCGGAGATGGCCAGAAGTACGGAGTCTTTCCGTCGGTCGCCTTTGCATGGCGCGTGCTGCAGGAGCCGACGTTCCGGGACAAGCTCCCGTTCAGCGACCTCAAGCTCCGCGCCTCATGGGGCAAGACGGGTAACGAAGCTATCGGCTGCAACTACTGCGCATACGGCAGCTATCAGATCGGCAACCCACAGGCGCAGGCGCAGCTCGGCAACATTTTCGTGACCACGATTCGCCCGGTCGCGTTCGATCCAAAGCTGCACTGGGAGACGACCACCTCCACGAACATCGCTGCCGATTACAGCATCCTGCATGATCGTTGGAGCGGGAGCCTCGAGTACTACAACAAGACAACGGACGACTTGTTGTTCACGGTGCCAACGGCCGCGGGCACTGGACTTTCCAACAACGTGCTCACGAACATCGGGAGCGTGAAAAACCGCGGTGTCGAGTTCACGGTCGAAGGCAAGTTGGTCAACGGCGCGGGGCGCAACTTCACCTGGAACACCAATTTCAATGTGGCGCGCAACAGCAATGAGCTGATTACGATCGGTCGCCCGGGACTCACGAGCATCCAGACCGGTGGTATCGCCGGCGGCGTGGGCACCACCATTCAGGTGCTCCAGGCAGGGCAGCCCGTGAACTCGTTCTACGTCTACCAGCACCGCGAAGCGAACGGCAAGCCGGTGAACACCGGCGCCGACACGGCGATGTATGTCGACCAGAACAAGGACGGCATCATCAACACGAGCGACCTGCGCCCCTACAAGAGCCCGGCGCCCAAGTGGATTCTCGGCCACACGTCCAACCTGTCGTGGCACAATTGGGATCTGAACAGCACGCTGCGCGCGTACCTCGGTAACTACGTCTACAACAACGTGGCGTCCAATCTGGGGAACTACAGTGTGCTGACGTCTCCGTACGCGCCTGTCAACCTGCACGCGTCCGTGCTCGAAACGGGCTTCAAGACTCCGCAGTACCTCTCGGACTACTATGTCGAGGACGCCTCGTTCCTCCGCATGGACAACGTTTCCATTGGCTATACGTTCCCACGGCTGATGCAGATGAACAACGCCCGCGTTTACGGCACGGTACAGAACGTGTTCACCACGACGAAGTACAGCGGCGTCGATCCGACGGCGAACATCGTCGGCATCGACAACAATGTGTACCCGCGGTCCCGCACGTTCGTGGGCGGGCTCTCGGTCGGCTTCTAACTCCACAAGGAGACCTTCATGTTCAACAAGTCGACTCGATGGCTCGCGGCGGGAGTCGTTGCACTGTGCGTGACCGGCACAGCATGCGGCGACGACCTTAGCCTGCAGCCACAAAGCCAGATCACGAGCGGCAACATCTTCAATGATCCCGCGTCGTATCAGGCATTCCTCGCGAAGCTCTACGCGGGACTTTCCGTCACGGGGCAGAGCGGGCCCGATGGCAGTCCAGATATCAACGGTATCGACGAAGGATTCTCGCAGTACGTCCGCGGCTACTGGCAAATGCAGGAGCTTCCCACCGATGAAGCGATCATTGGTTGGGGCGATACCGGCCTGCCAGAACTGAACACGCAGACGTGGTCGGCGGCCAACCCGTTCACCGGCGCGATGTACGCGCGCATCTTCTATCAGATCGCGCTCGGCAACGAATTCCTGCGCCAGACCACGGATGCCGCGCTTGCATCGCGAGGAGCGGCATCGGCGCTTGTCGCACAGGTGGCTGGCTTCCGTGCGGAAGCGCGCTTCCTCCGTGCGCTGAGCTATTACCACGCGCTCGACTTGTACGGCAACGTGCCGATCGTCGACGAGAACTTCGACATCAGCAAGCTGCCGGTGCAAGCGCAGCGCGCAGAAGTCTTCGCGTTCGTGGAAAGCGAGTTGAAGGCCGTTCGCGCCAACCTGCCGGCAACCAGCTCGGGTGCGCAGTATGGCCGCGCCAGTCAGGCAGCTGTCG
>JBBQHJ010000027.1:0-24959 GCA_038323865.1 Gemmatimonadales bacterium | reverse complement strand
CATCTCGCACAAACCCAGCGGCGAGGCGGGCCAACACAATTACACGACCATCTTGCACTGGTCGGAGTTGGCAACGTTGCTCAGAAAGCAGGTCAATCTCACAGGGCGAACGCTTGAGATCTATTCCCCAGCAAGAATGGGGGAACCGTTCTCGCTCGTGGTTTCCTGATCGTCTGTTTCGGCAATCCGCTGACGGCGGTGTCTGAGCTCGAACCACGCTTCTTGTATTGAGGATATCTCGTCCTCGCTAAGTCCGGCTTGAGTCAGCACAACTTCGTCCTGCGGAAAGAGAAGCGACTCAGCACCGTCTCTTTGTCGTACTGATTCGTCCAGCGCCACGAGCTCAGCGGCTGTTGACCGCACTATGGGCACCAGCAGGCGTTCAATTTCGGACGGAACAAGTTCCAAAACGCCGCCGCCGTAATGCCGCCCCTCAAGCTCTGCGCTCAATGCCGTTAGGCTATTGACGAACGAGAAAACCAGGTCCTCCGCAGCTACCCGCTTCGGCCGAATGCGATAGGCCGTGTCAGTCGTAAATGCACCCAGCTTGTTCAAAACCAGTCGCGGAAAGTTGTGAGCTCGCTTCAACATGCCGACTGGTGAGGCGTACACGGACGGGACCCTATACCAAGGGCTCCGAATTCTGCACTTGTAGCGAGTATGAAGCTTCTCGCGCTCGCCGAGCTCGATGTAGTCTCGTACTCGCTTCGGGAGATGTTCGATCGAGTCGTCGCCGAACCACAAAAAGTTAGTTGGAAATCCTGCACGACGATTGGCTTCGTGGGCAGCTTTATCATAGATGACTCCCTGCACATGCTCACTACGCCCGAACATTGGGTGCGCCCATCTGTGCAAGTCGAATTCGGCGACCATCGCGTCCGGCACGAGGAAGAACTTGTTGGCCCCGGTGACTATTCCAACATCAACGTCGGCGATGGATGCGAACCTATGGACCTTGTCTTCTGCCTCTACTCTTGCAAGGATGTCTCGCTGCTGTTTGCTGAGTAATGCTGGCATCCACTTCGCTTCGACTGCGCGCCCGCTGACATAGTCAGCAGTGTTGAACGACTTTTCGGGGTCCGTCTTGAGAAAGCCTGAATTGCGCACTCGACGAATACTGATGCCCTCGGTTCCCGACGTTACAGCTCCCCGTTTCTCGGCCATCAGCAGGACCGCGCCCTGCAGGGCGTCGGGAAACCAAAGCTCTTCGGGATCAACAATGAGCACCCTCGCACACTGCTTCGCCAAATAGGTTCGCAGTCCCTGTGCATGCAGCACGTGCAGCAGTTCAGCCGGAACGACCATCCCAAGTCGTCCGCCAGGCTTTAGTAGAGCCAGCGACGCAAGAACAAACGGTACCCAGGCGTTCGTGTGTCGCGTGAACGGCAAACCGAGTACGCCAAATAGCGCCTCAGAACGGGCTTGAAGATCTGGCTCTAGGTACTGGTAGCGTATGAACGGCGGATTCCCTAGCACGGCGTCGAAGAGCGGTTCGCCGTTGATTCGCGCTAACGCCCACCCGAGGAAATCACGACTAATTACCTCCGACTTTGCCTCTTCGACGAGGTTTGCCGACGACTCAGCAGTTACCGCTTCCAGCGGCTCGATCTCGAAACCAGTCAGCCGTTTTATGGAACGATCGCCAAGTTGTGCCAACGCGCGAAAAAACACGCCATCGCCGCAGCTAGGTTCTAGTACAGAGTTTGGCGCTCGATTCAGCACCCAGCGAGACAGATACGTGGCGAGTTCGATAGGCGTGTAGTATCCGCCTCGAAGTTTGGTCGCGCTTTCGTTCTCCTTAAAATTCATCAACGACCACGACTAGACGGAGATCAAGTGCGCCAAGCGCGCACGAGTGATGAAGCGTCGACTCACAACAAAAGATAGTCCGTTGCCGTTCTTTGGAACAATCTCCCACACGTATCATTCGGCTACTGCGTGATCTTCCTGCGGCGTGTCTTCATTTTCGTTTGGCCTTCTGCCCGCCAAGTATTGCGCTCCTGGCGCTTGGTAGCACCGGCCAGCTCGTGGAGTCTTCGGCGCTTTCACGGCGAACCCCTGCCACTCGGATGTGCCAATTCGCTCTTCAGCTCTGGTCACTGGGAGAGCCGCTGACTACGAGCTGAGTTACTGCCACCAGCGCGTGGCCTAGGATCACTTCTGACCTCAGCTTTACCGCGCAAGTACATTGAGGCGAGGGCTTTGATATAGCTGTCGAACAAAGTTGGATCTTCCACTCGCCGACGCCTTTTCTCGGCGATTGCCTCCGCCATCCAGTGTCCGGCGCCCGGGACAATCTCCTCAATTACCTCCAGAGTTATCCAACCTTGGCTGATTATGTGGTCGGGGATGTGGTGGCGGGACGATCTCTTCTCGGCCGCGCCGGTCGACTCGTGCGGGGAATCGGCGGCGGGCGCTGGCTGCTTCCCTTCCGCTTGTTCCTGTACTCTTTGAACAAGGCTCAGAGCGTGTCACGCTTTTCTGCCAGGTTGCACAAACCAATTGATCGACTTCCCATAGAGCTGCGCAATCTGCTGTAGCTCGACAATGTCCAAGCGCCGCTCGCCGCTCTCGATTCGACATAGCCGCGTCTGCGACATCTCGAGCGCCTCAGCTGCGTGCTTTTGGCTCAGCCGTAGCGCTTCTCGCGCCTCAACAAGTCGATTTCCAAGTTCGCTGAGTGCGTTTCTCTCGCGCCGCAACGCTTCCTCGCCGTGAGACCTCCCATAATGTATACTTTAGTCTGAGGACACGCGAGTCACGCGTCTCTACGTTGGCCACATGCTTGGCCGCGAGATCCGCAAGGCACGCGAAGCTGCCGGACTCACGCAGGAACAACTCGCTGACCAAGCGGGAATACATCGCACGTATGTCAGTATGCTGGAACGTGATCAGAAGTCACCAACGGTTGCGGTTTTGCTTCGAGTGAGCGCGGCAATGCGGGTCAAGGCGTCTGCGATTCTAGCAAAGGTCGAAGGGGGTTGATTCAATCAGACCCAGACGGTAAGTCTCGCTGGCCGTAGCGTTTCGCCGAGAGCTCTCGGCGTGAAGGTCACCAGCGTGAGACTATGTGTTCGAGAATTACATCACCGACGAGATCTGCGAGCACATCCGCTATGCGGGTGAGCATCACGTGATGGCAATGTGGCCCGAGATGCGGAATCGCACGATCACCATCTCCGGCCTCTCGAAGACGTTCAGCTGCACGAGATGGCGACTTGGCTACGCGATTGCGCCGCCGGAGCAGACGGCGGCCATTCGAAAGATCCACGACTTCCTCACCGTCGGCGCACCGGCACCGCTGCAGGCCGCAGGCGCGATGGCCATGCACTTCGACGCCGATTACTACAACCACCTGGCGCTCGACTATCGCGCCCGACGCACCATGCTGTGCGATGCCCTCGGCGAGGCTGGTTTCACGTACACGCAGCCCGAAGGCGCGTACTACGTGCTTGCGGACTTCTCGGCGCTGAGCGACAAGGACGACGTCACCTTCGCGAAGTGGATGATCGAGGAGATCGGCGTCGCATCGGTGCCCGGATCGAGTTTCTACTCCGACCGTTCACTCGGCAAGAATCTCGTGCGCTTTGCGTTCTGCAAGAAATACGAGACGCTGCGCCGCGCGGCGGACCGGCTATCAGAGATCAGGACGGCGGTGTGATCCTGCGTCGCCTGCTCGGAGTTTCCGTTGCTGCGCTATTCGCTGCGTGCACTCCGGCGACACAGCAACAACAGGCAGGCACGTCGCGTCCGTACGTGGTGCTGGTATCATTCGACGCGTTTCGCGCCGACTACATCGACAAGTATCAACCGCCCGCCATTCTCGACTTGGCGCGACGCGGCGTGCGCGCCGAGGGGCTGATTCCGGCGTTTCCGGCGAAGACGTTTCCGAATCACTACACGTTGGCCACGGGACTCTACCCGGGAAATCACGGCATCGTGGGGAATGCGTTCTATGATCCGGGGCGCCGTGCGTTCTACCGGTCGGGCGACACGAATACCGTCCGCGATGGTAGCTGGTACAGCGGCGAGCCGATCTGGGTCACGGCAGAAAAAGCCGGAGTTAAGAGCGCCGCGTATTTCTGGTCGGGCAGCGAGGCTGCGATTGGCGGCATGCGTCCCACGTACTGGAACCGCTACAATGGTAAGGTGCAGAACATCGATCGCGTCGCCGGCGTGATCGGTTGGCTCCGCCAGCCGGCGGCCGATCGGCCGCATCTCGCGTTGTTGTATTTCTCCGAGGTCGACGACACCACACATCAATTCGGACCTGAAGCGCCGCAGACCGCCGTTGCCGTGCGCGACGTCGACCGTGCACTCGGCGCGTTGCTCGACAGCATTCGCCACCTGCCGATTTCCGACAGCGTGAATGTTGTGCTCGTGTCCGATCACGGAATGACGACAACGTCACCGTCGCGATTGATTGCAGTGGGCGACGCGTTGATGGCCGCGGGTATCGACACTGTGGGCGTGCAGTTCAGCGACAACGGCCCTACGCTTTCGATGTGGTTCAGTGGCGACGACGCACGCGCCATGCGCGCGGCCGCTACGCTCAAGCGTATCACGCACGTGCAGGCGTTCATGCGCTCGGAAATTCCCGAGCGCTGGCATGTGCGCCAGAGCAATCGCATTGGAGACGTCCTGCTCGTTGCGGACGAGGGTTGGATTCTTCAGCGCCGCTCGAGTGATCGCGCGCCGGCTGTTGGCGCACACGGCTACGATCCGGCCACGGCGACCATGCGCGGTGTGTTCGTTGCCGCAGGTCCGAACGTGCGCAACCTGGGCATGGTTGCGCCGTTCGAGAACGTGAACGTCTATCCGTTCATCGCAGCACTACTCCGAATCGACAACGCGCCGCGTGTTGACGGAGACTTGTCCGTCTTACGCGGCGCGTTGCGATAGAGCTAGTGAATCGACAGCAGCGACAGGATGAAGCCGAGGTCCTGACCGCCGTTCTTCGAGCGCGAAGAAACACCGGCGCCCAGCTCGTAGGATCCGAGCTGTAGACCGAAACCACCTGCGATTCGGACGCCATCGCTCACGGCCGCCGCTCCTGCGCGCAACGCGAGCAGCGGAATGCCGGTGAACTCGGCGCCCGCACCGATGTGCATCTTCGGACCGATCTCGATGCCGTCACCAAGCCGTCCATGCCCGTCAACGGTGATAAGCAACGGCCCCATGTGATGTGCAAGGCCCGCAGCAATCTCCGGCTTGAACTGCTCTGCTTCGAGTGCGTTGCGCAGTGAGGCTGGTGCGAGCGTGTAAGTCGTGTCCTCGAAATGCGAGACGTTGTTGGTACCGTCGAACGTGACGGTGCCCAGGCTCGCGCTGAATGCCGTGGGCGACCACTTGAAGGTGTTGACGACATTACGCGCCGCGGCGCTGAACGTGGTGCGGCCGTTGGTCCACGCGAGGCCGACGTCGACACCGACGCCGCTGCCGGAATTGCCGTAGTGATTCGTGTCCGTGAAGATGGACGGGAACTGCACGCTGATGTTGTTCGTCGTCACTGTTGAGCCGACGTCCATGGCGCGTCCCGCAGCAATGCCGGCGATGTACTTGCCAGTCACGCCGATGGAGAACTCCTCGCCGTGATTGCCCGACATCACGGGAATCGCAATGCTGGCCGCACCAACGCCAAACGTGGAGCCGTTGGCACTCGAGCCATTGAAGTTGAAGTTCTTTGCCGTGCCTGTGCGCCCCGCGTTTCCATACAACAAGGCTTCGGCCGCGTCCTGATTGAGCTTGATGTCGCCCGTACCAACGACACCAGCCTGGAAGCCGAACTTGCCGATGCTCAGCGCAATCACAGAGACGCCACCATCGAGAGTGCCTCGTTCCGAACCGCTTCCGATCAACTGGAGCCACTGATCCTTCGTCGAGCTGGGAATGAGCTTACCGCCGAAGTCTGCGATGTCGTTGAACTTCACCGGATCGAGTCCCGACGTTCCGCCCAAGGTGGCGAGATTGATCGAGAACCACGGGTTGCTGGAGAATCCGAGATTGGCGGGATTCCACGCAACCGCCTCGTATCCGCGTGCGACAGCAGTGTAGTTGCCACTCATGCTGAAGCCAGCCGTGCCGGCTTCGGGAAGTTGTGCCGAAAGCTCGCTGGCGACCAGCATGAGACTCGCGACCGTTAGAAGATTGCGCATGGTCTTCATGGCTTGATCGTCCCCAGTTCGAGGGAGAGGTCGAGGCGAGACTGTACGACGACAGCCTGCTTGGGTGAGACGGCAACTGCGCCGCCGGTGCTATTCACCGTGCCGGTGTACGCGATGGTGATGTTGTGTCCGAGAATTTTCTGAATCTCGGCGCCGGTGTACGCGACGCTGACATTCGAGGTACCAACCGCGAGGGCGATGTTTCGCGAAATGGGTGCGCCGCCTTGCGGAGTCAGCGTGACTGAAAGGTTGCCCGTCGCGGTGAATGGGTTGGCGATCGTCAACAGCAGCGAACCGGAAAGCACATGGTCGCTGATGGTTTTGTCGACGCCGGTGAGATCCTGCTGCGACGACGAGTTCACACTCTTGTTGGCGACCGTGATGCTTGCCGTCGGCACTCGAATGTTCTGCGGCGTTACCGTGAACGTGATGCTGCGCGATGCATCGATCGTGACGTTCTCACCTGCTGGTGAGTTCAGCGTGACCGAAACAGTAATCGGCGAACTTCCATTGATCGTTCCGGAGAGCGGAATCGATCGTGTCAGCGAACTGCCGGCGGTGAGTGCGGTCGTAGCGCCATTCACGGAATCCTTTCCGATCACCGTACCGCCGTTCGAGACCAGAATCACGGCAAAGCCTGTCGCACCATTGGTGGTGGGATTCGGCCGAAGGGGATCGAAGTTGTATCCGTTCTGCACGACGACCAGCAGCGTGCCACCAGCTGCGAGTGTCGCGGAGGCGATTTCAGGTGGAAGCGACGAACTCGTCGATGCGACGCCGGTGAACGCAGGCTTCGGAGCATTCAGTCCGTTGGCCGCCGAACATGCGGGGCAGTCCTGGCTGAGCTGGCGGCTCACTACGCCAGGCAGCACGCTCACGGTGAACGCGCTGGAATCGGCGACAATGGCGACGCCGGTTGGCAGGAAGCTCGCAACGGAAATCTGAGTCGTCTTGGCCGGTACGACCCAACGCACGTCCGTTGCCGGTGCATCGGTCGGAACGGTGCAGCCGGCAAGACCCGCGAGCGCCAACACCGACAGCGAAGTTTTTCGAAGTATCATGAATGGTCCAAGTGTGGGCCCGTTCGGTGGGCCTGATCCTCCGTGAGGGTCGGTGTATTCTTCGATATTCTTTAGGCCAATACCGAAATTCAGCGCCGAGAGTCCTTTTCTTCGGCTTCCATTCGGTGTAACATTCGGCGGGTCAAATGCTTGGCCCAGCTACGCTTCCGCTTGTAGAGTAGAGCACATGTCGCGCGCCGAGATCACCACGCCGGAAGTGCTATCTGATGAGTCCGTCGTCGAGCTTTCGCTGCGGCCGCAGCGGCTCGCGGAATTCATCGGACAGCAGAAGGTGAAAGACAACCTTCGCCTCGCCATCGATGCGGCGCTCGCGCGCAGCGAGCCGCTCGACCACGCAATCTTTTACGGCCCGCCGGGACTCGGCAAAACCACGCTCGCGGAGCTCATCGCGCGCGAGCTGCGCGTCAACATTCGGACGACATCGGGTCCCGCCCTCGAAAAGCCCGGCGATCTCGTGGGCACGCTCACGAACATGCGCGCCGGCGACATCCTGTTCATTGACGAGATTCATCGCCTGCGTCCGGTCATCGAGGAGTTTCTCTACCCCGCGATGGAGGACTATCGTATCGACATTCGGCTGAGCGAAGGTCCGAAGGCGCAGACGATCACCATGCCCATTGAACGCTTCACGCTCATTGGTGCCACGACACGCTTTGGCATGCTCACGCCGCCAATGCGCGCGCGCTTCGGCATCGAGTCGCGACTCAACTACTACGCACCGGAAGATCTCGAACTCATTGTGCGTCGCACCGCCGATGTGCTCAAAGTTGAGACGACCGTTGAAGGTGCGCGCGAGATTGCGTGTCGCTCACGTGGAACGCCGCGTGTTGCCAATCGGCTACTGCGACGCGTACGCGACTACGCGCAGATGCGCGCGGACAACGTGATCACGGAAGACGTCGCTCGTGCTGCACTCGCCATGCTCGATGTGGATCAGTTCGGACTCGACGACATGGATGCGCGAATCCTGAAGGTGATCATCGAGAAGTTCGACGGCGGTCCCGTTGGCGTCGCCACCATCTCGGCGGCAATTGGCGAAGACGCATCGACGCTCGAAGAGGTGTACGAGCCGTTCCTGGTGCAGCAGGGATTTTTGCAGCGCACGGCGCGGGGTCGCATGGCGACTGCGGCGGCGTACCGGCATTTCGGATTCGTGCCTCCGAATACACCGACGGAACAGGTAGCGCTCTTCTAATGCTGTCGTCCTGAGCGCAGCGAGGGGCCTGCTTTACACAATCGCCATCGCGTCACCGTACGAGTAGAAGCGATAGCGGTGTTCGATCGCTTCTCGATACGCGCGCATGGTGAGATCGTGGCCAGCGAATGCAGCGACGAGCATGATCAGCGTGGACTTCGGCAAATGGAAGTTCGTGATCATCGCATCGACGGCATTCAACGTTGCGGGCGGACGGATGAAGATTCTCGTTTCGCCGCTTCCGGCTTGGACCGCGCCATCCACAAAAGCGCTTTCCAGCGTGCGCACGGTAGTCGTGCCAACCGCCCACACACGGCCGCCATTGGCGCGTGTTGACGCCCATTCGCCTGCCGTCTCCGGCGGAACGGTGTAGCGCTCCTCGTGCATCACATGCTCGGATGGATCATCAACCTCCACTGGTTTGAACGTGCCAGCGCCGACATGGAGCACGACCTCGGCGCGATTGACGCCGCGTGCTCCGATCGCGCTGAACATTTCCGGAGTGAAGTGCAATCCCGCGGTGGGCGCGGCGACAGAGCCGGTCTCGCGCGCGTAGACCGTTTGATAGCGCTCGGCGTCGCTCGCTTCGTCGCTGCGATGGATGTACGGCGGAAGCGGCATGTGGCCGAATTGTTCGATGGCGTCGTCGAGTGGAATACTCGCCTCGAGCTGCACGATGCGCGTGCGACGTTCAGTGATACTGATGATCTCCGCTTCGAACTCCGGCGCGATTTGCACGCGTCGCCCGGGCTTGAGCTTTCCGCCTGGCGACACCATGGCTTCGTAGCGTCCGTCGCCGAGTGGATTGAGCAGGAGAATTTCAGCCGGGGCGCCTGAGCCCACGCGCGTTCCGAGTAGGCGCGCGCGCAACACGCGTGAGCGATTCGCGACGAGCAGGTCACGCTCGCGCATCAGCGATGGAAGGTCGGTGAACTGGCGATGCTCGATCGTTTGCGCGGCTCGGTTCACCACCAGAAGGCGACTCGCATCGCGGCGCGCGAGGGGCGCTTGTGCGATGAGCTCTTGAGGAAGCTCGAAGTCGTAGTCGGAGGTGAGCTGGCCGTGCATTCGTAAAATTTACACGGCGTGAGGTACGGTGTCCCTCGCTTCGCTCAGGACGACATGCTGCGGTACGGTGTCCCTCGCTTCGCTCAGGACGACATGCTGCGGTACGTGCACCGTACCACCCGCCGTTAGATTCCTCGAATGTCCTTCAGCTTCACCCTCGAGAAACAACTCGGCGCTGCGCGCGCGGCAACGTTCCAGACAGCCCACGGTGATGTGCAATCGCCGGCGTTCATGGCCGTTGGCACGCTCGCGACCGTGAAGGCGCTGGACCCGGACGATCTCCGTGGGATGAACGCGCAGATGATCCTCGCCAACGCCTACCATCTGCACCTCCGCCCCAGCGACACACTCATTCGGCAACTCGGCGGGTTGCACGAATTCATGCAGTGGGACCGACCAATTCTCACCGACTCCGGTGGGTTTCAGGTCTTCTCACTCGAGACGTTGCGCACCATCACCGAAGACGGCGTGGATTTTCGCAGCCACATCGACGGCTCGCTCCGCCGCTTTACTCCCGAGAGCGTGATGGCCATCGAGCGCAACCTCGGTGCGGATGTCATCATGCAGTTCGATCACGTCATTCCCGGCCAGAGTCCGGCGGACATTGCACGTGACGCGAGCGAACGGAGCCTGCGTTGGCTGGCGCGCTGCCGGACGGAATTCGAGCGACTCGTCGTCGACGATCCCATTCCCGGACGAAGCGAACAGGCTCTTTTCCCGATTGTGCAGGGAGGCATTCATGCCGACCTGCGCCGTGAAGCGGCGGCGGCAATTCGCGATATGGGTGATTGGAAGGGCTATGGCATCGGCGGACTGTCGGTGGGCGAAGCGACGAGCGACAGGTACCGCATACTCGAAGTCGTACACGCCGTGCTTCCAACGGACCGGCCGCGGTACCTGATGGGCGTGGGCTTTCCGGAGGATCTTGTCGAGGGCGTGCGTCGTGGCGTTGACCTGTTTGACTGCGTGGCGCCAACGCGCATGGGCCGGAACGGCGCGGTGTTTACACGCGACGGCCGCATCAACATCAAGCGCGCCGAGTTCCGCGCCGATACGCGTCCGATCGACGAGGAATGCGGGTGTGTGGCGTGCCGTCGCTTCACGCGCGCCTACCTCCGCCACCTCTGGTTGGCCGACGAGATCCTGGGGCTCCGCCTGCTGTCGCTGCACAATGTACATTTCCTCGTGGAGCTGATGAGGAATGCGCGTTCTGCCATCCTCGACGGCAGCTTCGACCAGTGGAGCGCCGACTGGCTGCTCCGGTATCACTCACGCACCGCGACTTCCGCATGACGCACTTTGGCATGTTCCCGGCCCTGCTTGCCCTTCAGTTCGGTGGCGCCGCGGGGGGCTTCACGCCGTTCATCATCCAGCTCGTTGCCATCTTCGGCATTTTCTATTTCCTGATCATCCGCCCACAGCAACAGCAGAAGAAGAAGCACGAGTCGGCGCTCGCGTCGATCAAGCGTGGCGATCAGGTCGTGACAGCGGGTGGCATTGTCGGCGAAGTCATTCACGTGAAGGAGACAGGGAGTGCCGAAGGTGGCACATCGAAGCCGATGGACGATCACATCACCATCAAGTCCGCCGAATCGACGCGCCTCGTGGTCGAGCGTGGAAAGATCGTGAAGATCATGGGCCCGACGCCGAGTGCATCTCCCACCAAGGAGTAGCGCGTCGCCGTGAGTATTCTCGACATCCGCGTTCTTGGCGATCCAATTCTTCGGCAGTCTACGACGCCTGTTGGTGAGATCACCGACGAACTGCGCACGCTGATCGACAACATGTTCGACACGATGTACCACGCGCGTGGCATCGGGCTCGCTGCGCCGCAGGTGGGGCGCTCGGAGCGCATTGCCGTGATCGATGTTGGTGATGATCCCTTCGTGATCATCAATCCCGAGATCGTGCAGTCATCGTCGGGGCGTGAGAAGGGTGAAGAGGGGTGCCTCTCCATTCCCGACATCTACGCCGACGTCGATCGTCCAAAGGGTGTGACGGTGCGCGCACTCGATCGCGACGGAAAGGAATTCGAGCGTGAGGCAGCCGAGTTGCTTGCGCGTTGCCTGCAACATGAGATCGACCATCTCGACGGCAAGTTGTTCCTCGATTACCTGAGCGTTCTCAAGCGCGCGGCGTCATTGGCAAAATGGAAGCTGGAAGTCGGACAGTATCCTGGCTTCATTCGCCGCGTTGCGCTCGAGAAGCCGGAAGATCTCGATGAGCACGCGCATCCGGAGGAAGAGCTCTGAGGGTTTTGTTCTGGGGGACGCCCGAGTTCGCGACAGCCCCACTGCGCGCACTGATCGGCGAGGGGTTCGATGTCGTTGGCGTCGTCACGCAGCCCGATAAGCCTGTGGGCCGGTCGAGGTCAACGGTTCAGGCGTCGGCCGTGAAGCAGGTCGCACTCGCCGAGGGCATTCCGGTGCTTCAGCCCGAGCGTCCGCGCGGCGACGAATTTCTCGACGCGATGCGCGCGCTCGAGCCGGACATCAATGTCGTCGTTGCCTACGGGCACATCATGCCCGAAGTCGTGATCAACATGCCGAAGTTCGGCACGCTGAACATCCATGCATCGCTGCTCCCGGCGCTTCGCGGCGCGGCGCCCATTCAAGCGGCCATTCGAGATGGTTTGTCTGAGACGGGCGTGTCCATCATGCAGATGGTGAAGCAGCTCGATGCGGGCCCGGTGATTCATGCGCGACGCACGCCGATCATGGACGATGAAACGTCGCTCGAGCTATCGCTGCGGCTGAGCGAACTTGGCGCGGGCGCGTTGATCGAAGCGCTTGCCCTGATCGAGCTTGGCGCCGCGAAGGCAGAGCCGCAGGATGAGAGCAAGGCAACGTACGCTGGAAAGCTCACGCGCGAACTGGCGCGCGTTGACTGGAGGCAGACCGCGCATGAAGTCGCGCGGCACATTCGTGCGTACGATCCAAAGCCCGCTGCATGGGGCGTGGTGGGCGGGACAGAGGTCAAGTTGTTTGGTGCGCGCATCGCTCCGCGCGGAACGTCGCACCAACCCGGTGACGTGCTCACCGTCGACGACGCCGGAATGCTCGTTGCATGTGGCGGCGGCGCCGTTCGCATCGCAGCGGTTCAGCCTTCGGGGAAAAAGCGCATGGCCCCGCTCGAATGGTCGCGTGGACGCGGCGTGGCTGCCGGAAATCGATTCGACACAACAGACACACCGGCCCCGTAGGGTCACCATGCCTCCCGGCGACGTCGTCGGCCGCATCGGGCCCGCCTCTGATATCCCCATCGTACATGCCGTTACGAGCGATGAAGTCGTGTCACGCGACGACTTCATCGATACGGCATGCGCGGTGATGCGTGTGCTCGGCAACCTGGGCGCGTTGCACCTCCGCGCAAACCGGCTCACCGGCGCACGGTTTCAAGCGCTCGCTGAAGGACTCGCTGCGGCCCAAGGACTGACCGGCGGCTGGCTGGTGGTGAACGATCGCGTTGACGTTGCGCTTGTCGCCGGCGCCAGGGGCGCACAGCTCACCAGCAAGTCACTGTCGGCGAGCGATGCGCGCCGCATTGCGCCGAATCTCGCGCTGGGCGCGAGCGTGCATGACGTCAATGAAGGACGCGCTGCGGCCGAAGCGGGCGCCGATTGGCTCGTGGCCGGACAGATCTTCGCGACACTCTCGCACGCGGGCGAGCCGCCTCGTGGCGTTGAGTGGGTCCGCGCGCTCGCCCTTGCCGCGCAACGCCCAATCATCGCCATCGGCGGCGTTCGCGTGGAGCACATTCCTGCCCTGCGCAACGCAGGTGTTCACGGTGTCGCTGTTATCCGCGGAATCTGGGATGCGCCAAATGCCGAACAGGCGGCCAGCGACTATCTTTCCGCCTATGGCGATGACGGAGGGACGCCCAGCGTCGATGGCCCCGCGCGCAGCGGTTACTGACGCTCGCGTCGCAGCGGCAGACATCTGTGCGGACCTGAGAACCGGTGAGCTACTCGACTGGACGTTCGAGAAGCGGACCGCGGCGTTGGACGCGCGTGATCGTCGCTGGACCCGCGAGCTCGTGTATGGCATGCTGCGTCGCCGCAGCTGGATCGATGCGATCCTGGCCGACCGCGTGACAGGTGGACCCTCTCGCCTGGACGCCGACGTTGCCGACCTACTCCGCCTCGGCGCGCAGCAGCTGTTGTCGATGGACAGCGTGCCAGCGTACGCCGCGATCGCGCAAACAGTCGAGCTCGTAAAGCGTCGTCATGGCATTGGCGCGAGCAAGTTGGCGAACGCCGTGCTGCGCCGCATCGATCGTGAGCGCGACGCGCTCCGCGTGCAATTGCCCACCGATGTCATCGACGCACTCGCGCTCGAGTACTCGCATCCGCGCTGGATCGTGGCGCGTTGGGTCGCTCAGTTCGGCGAGCCCGGTGCGCGCGCATTGCTGGCCGCGAACAACCGCGAAGCGCCGCTCATCGCGCGACCGTATCACGTGGTGCGCGAGCAGCTCGAGGCCATGCTCGAGAGTGCGGGCGTCCACACGACCGATGCACCGCTTGTGACGGACAGCGTGGTGCTTGCCGGCGGCGTCACCTCGCTCACCGAGCTTGGGGCGTTCAAGCAGGGCTTGTTTCATCTCCAGGATCCGGCGTCGACACTTGTCACGCGGTATGCGTGCGTTGCAACCGGATCAACGGTTGCTGACCTCTGCGCCGCACCCGGCGGCAAGGCGCTCGAGCTCGCGCGTGTTGCCGGTACGGTGATTGCGAGCGACGTCTCGCGTCATCGCCTGCAGCGCGTGCGCGAAAACATTGCGCGGCTCGACGTGCAGAACATTCAGACCACCGTCGCCGACGCCACTGCGCCTACGGTGAGCAACATGGACGCAGTGCTCATTGATGTTCCGTGCACGGGCACCGGCACGTTTCGCCGGCATCCCGATTCGCGCTGGCGCTTGAAGATCAGTGACTTCGCCGTGCTGCCAACTCTGCAACGCTCCATTCTCAAGGCCGCGGCTGGCGCAGTACGTCCGGGCGGTCTTCTCATCTACAGTACGTGTTCACTGGAACCTGAGGAGAATGACGCGCAGATCGAGCGCTTCCTCGCCGAGCAGCCTGGCTGGACACTCGAGCCGCCACCGGAGGGCGTGGTGCCGCCGGAAGTGATCGACCGCGGATATTTGCGCGTATTGCCACAGCAGCATGCGACGGACGGCGCGTTTGCCGCGCGTCTGCGGAAGCCACGCACCGAGGCGGCCGCATGAGTTGGCGTACGAGAGTCCGCACCTCGCTCGTGTATCTGCTCGCCATCGTTGCCGGCTTTGCAGCGGCATATCTCATCGTCGCGTTCCTGATATTCCCCGCCGGCGTCATTCCGCGCGACGTGAAGGTTCCGAACGTCACAGGCCTGAACTTCGAGGAAGCATCTCAGCGACTCCTGCAGGCCGGCTTCAAGGCGGAGCAAGGCGAGCAGCGTTACAACAACGCGGCGCCGAAGATGACGGTGCTGGAGCAGTCGCCACCGCCCGGATCACACGAAGGCCTTGGCAACACCGTGACGCTCGTGGTGAGCGGCGGGCAGCGCATGGTTGCCGTGCCTACCGTTGTGGGCATGAGCAAGTCGGAAGCTGCCGCAGCATTGGAGAAGGATGGCTTCGATGTTGGCGACGCCAATGAAATTTCGAGCAACCAGCCGCGGGGCACGGTGATCTCGACGCGACCTGCTGCGGGCTCGCAGGTGAGCATTCCCACTACCGTGAATCTCGTGATCAGCGGCGGTGCTGCGACAATCGAGATGCCGAGTCTTATCGGACGAGACATTGCGGCCGCACGACAGACCCTGATTCAACTCGGCGCGAAGGACATCCAGATCCTCTACGATCCAATGGCGATAGGCGCGCGGGGCACGGTGGTTGGCCAGACGCCCGTTGGTGGCGCCACTCTTGTACCGGGTGGATCGATCACGCTGCGCGTCTCCGGTGAGGGCACGCCATGAACGACGTCCGCATTGCGCCATCCATTCTGAGTGCGGATTTCGGCAAGTTGGGCGACGAAGTTGAAATGCTCGAAGCGGGCGGCGCCGACTGGGTGCACATCGACGTGATGGACGGTCGCTTCGTCCCGAATCTCACATTCGGTGCGAAAGTCATCGAGACTGTGCGCAAGCGCACGACGCTGTTTCTCGACGTGCATCTCATGGTCGTGGAGCCGGAGAACTATTTCGAGAGCTTTGCTGGCGCAGGCGCGAACGGCCTGACTATTCACGCAGAAGTGTCGCCGCATCTTGATCGGCAACTCAATCGCATCCGGGAGTTGGGCTGTGCAGCCGGTGTCGCACTCAATCCATCAACACCGCTCGACAGCGTCGGTGATGTGCTCGACGTCCTCGATTTGCTGCTCATCATGTCGGTGAATCCGGGCTTTGGTGGACAGAAGTTCATTCGTCGTGCAATCGAACGGATTGCCGGCGCTCGCGGTATGCTCGACGCGGCGAAGAGTGGCGCCGAGCTCGAAGTCGATGGCGGCATCAATCGCGAGACGATCGTCGAGTGCTGGCGCGCGGGAGCGAACGCCTTTGTCGCCGGCAACGCGGTGTTCGCGGCGAAGGATCCTCGCGCCGAGATCGGTGCGTTGCGCGCGCAGTGCGCGCATGTGGCGTAGGGGGCTTACGTGACCGCGCGTCAGCAGTGGGGCGTCGTCGGCGCCGTCGTGCTATTTCTCGGCCTCGTGCTCGGTGCGGCAACGCATTTTCTTGGCGACGAGCTTTTTCCGGTTGCTGTCGGCATGGATGCGCCGGCTGTCACCGGAAAGACAATCCATGCACCGATCGGCACCAAGACCCTCGCCGATTACAAAGGCAAAGTCGTGTTGCTCAACATCTGGGCAACGTGGTGCGGTCCGTGTCGCGACGAAATGCCGAGCATGGAGAGGCTGTACAAGGAGTTCGGGCCACAGGGTCTCGAGATTGTTGCGGTGAGTGTCGATGATCCCGGCACCGAGGAGACCATTCGCGAATTCGTCAAGAAGTACGGCATCACGTTCGAGATCCTGCACGATCCCGAGAAAAAGACGGCGCAAAAATATCAGGTTACCGGCTACCCCGAATCGTTCATCATCGGGAAAGAAGGCACCATTCGCCGGAAAGTTTTCGCGGCGACCGACTGGAGCTCCGAGACGAATCGCAGCTTGCTGCGCGAACTGCTCAGCTCCCAGTCAGCGTCGCACTGAGCGGTGGCACTCACCGAGCGCATCGGCCTCAAGGTTACGGCATTGATGTTGGCGGTCATGCTGTGGGTCATCGTGAGTGCACGCCAGCCAACAGAGGGTTTCGTCGACGTGCGCGTCATTCCCGTCCTCGATAAATCGCTCGTGCTCGTGGATTCTCCCACGGCCGTGCGGGCGCAAGTGTATGGTCGCGCAGTGGACATCGTAAAGCTCTACACCGCGCCACCGGTACTGCGGCTCGTGGTGCACAGCACGTCTGCCGATTCTCTGGTGCGCGATATTTCGCCTGCCGACGTTCGCCTGTCTGCACAAGTTGGCAGCGACGTACATGTCCTCGACGTGCAGCCACGCAGCATCATGCTGCGCGTGGCGCGGAAGCCGGGCCACCAATGACGCGCATTCTTGGCATTGAGACGTCGTGCGATGAGACGTCGGCGGCGGTGCTCACGGGGCAGGGCAGCGACGTGAAGATCGATTCGCTGGTGATTCTGTCGCAGGATGTCCACAGCATATTTGGTGGAGTGGTGCCCGAGATTGCGTCGCGACAACATCTCACGGCAATTGTGCCTGTTGTGGAGTCTGCGTTGCGCGACGCTGGAGCCACACTCAGTCAACTCGATGCCGTTGCGGTGACGAACGCGCCGGGACTTGTCGGCGCGTTGCTCGTTGGTGTGAGCTTCGCCAAGGCGCTCGCGTATGGTGCCGGTATTCCCACCATTGGTGTTCACCACATGGAGGGGCATCTCTTCGCGACGGCGCTCGAGCATGCGGACGCGGTACCTCCATTCACCGGTTTGCTCGTCTCCGGCGGGCACACGCTCATCGTGGACGTAGAAGCGTGGGGACAATACCGTTTACTCGGCCGCACGCGCGACGACGCCGCCGGTGAAGCGTTCGACAAGGTCGCGAAGTTGCTCGGGCTTCCATATCCAGGCGGACCGCATGTCGAGAAGCTGGCTCGCACCGGCGATTCATCACGGTTTCGTTTTTCGCGGCCAATGGTGCGACGCAACCAGCAGCCTGATGACGACGATTACTACGACGTCTCATTCAGCGGACTGAAGACAGCCGTGCTTCAGGCCGTGCGCGCCGCGAGTGCCGACGACTATCCGCACATCGCTCGCGCATTTCACGATGCCCTCGTCGACACGCTGGTTGAAAAGACCGTGCGTGCGGCGCGTGCGTACAACCGATCGCGTATCGTGCTCGGCGGAGGCGTGGCGGGTAATCGCACGCTCACGGCCGCAATGACGGAGCGTGCGGAGAAATTCGGCGGTGTTGTATACGCACCGAGCCCGCGACTCGCCACGGATAATGCGGCGATGATTGCGCGTGCTGGCTTTTTCCATTTCGAGCGAGGCGAACGTGCCCCGCTCGATCTCAATGCCTATGCGTCTCTTCCCATTCCAGGTCTGTTGACCGCTTGATGCCCCATCCAATTATCCACCACACGTTCTCGTACACGTACGGACTGAACATCACGGGTTTCGGCATCGCCGTGCTTCTGGCGTTCGTCGTTGCGCAGGTGGTAGCACAGACGGAACTCGAGCGACGAGGACACGATCCGAATCCCGTGAGCGACATGATCTTCGCCGCGGTCATTGGCGGGCTACTCGGCGCGAAACTGTTCTATGTCGTGGTGCTTGGTCATTGGGATTCGCTCTTTGTACGCTCTGGCTTCGTGTTCTGGGGCGGGCTGATTGGTGGCATGCTCGCCGTGATGGGCGTAGTGATCTACAAGCGCTACGGCTTGATGAAGGTGTTCGACGTTGGTGGGCCAGCCGTAGCCGCGGCGTATGCCGTGGGCCGCTCGGGCTGCTGGGCCGTCGGCGACGACTATGGCCGTCCGTACGATGGATTTCTTGCGGTCGCGTTTCCCGAAGGGGCTCCGCCGTCGACAGCGGGGATCATGGCGCGCGAGTTCGGTGTGCAACTCGCGGCAACGGTGTCGCCGAACACGTTGCTCTCGGTCTATCCCACGCAGCTCATGGAAGTCGTGCTGGGCTTCGTGATGTTTTACGTCCTCTGGCGCATGCGCGATCACAAGCACGCCGAGGGGTGGTTGTTCGGCGTCTATTGCGTGATGGCCGGCGTGGAGCGCTTCATCATAGAGTTCTATCGCGCGAAAGACGATCGTCTCGTCGCGGGATTGACCTACGCGCAGATGATCGCGTTGGGCTTTGTGCTGATGGGCGTAGCGTGGATGGCGGCGCGCTGGAACGTGGGCCCAGGGAAGCCTGGTATCTACGCGGAACCGCTTCCCGCGACCCGCTGACCGCGGTGCGCTAAAGCGGTCAGCGGTCAGCGGATTCTTTCCCCACCGCCTCTTCCAACGCTGCAAGCCGGCGGCGCAGATCTTCGTTCTCCGCGCGAATAACGGCCACCTCGGCGCTCACACGCTCGGGGGGTGCGTTTGGCATCACCGTCGGCAATGATACCGAGCGCTTGGGCCAGAACGTCTTCAAGCATGCGAAGGCGAACAACAGCACCAGCGCCAACTGTGCAAGCACGCCTTCCCAGCTGGGGAAGAGTCCCAGCGCGTCGATGTGCGGGAAGCCTGGAATAGCCGACATCGTTATGGCATTGCCTTCCTGCAACTCGCGAATGCCCTTGCCCATGAAGACGAACGCCATGTAGTAGAGCAGCAGACTCGTCACGCCGAAGAACAGGCGCATGCGGATCTTCACGCCGAAGCGATAGATGCCGGTGAAGACAATCGCCAGCACAGCGAAGCCGCAGAGAATGCCAAGCGACAGTGGCAGTGCGACGTTCGGACCTTCATTGAACAGCGCCTGGTAGAACAGCGCGACTTCCGCTCCCTCGCGATAGACAGCGAGGAATGCGACGAAGGTGAGCGCATTACCACCACCTTGATCGAGCGCAGCGTTCACCTTCTCACGAATGAACTGTTGCCACTTCGCGGCTTCGACCTTCGAGATCAGCCAGTAGCTCACGGAGAACAGGACGGCCACCGCGGTGAGCAGCGTGACGCCCTCGATGATTTCCTGGCTGGCCGGCACTGCGGCGAGCACTGTCTTGAGCACGACTGCCGTAGCAGCGCTGGCCACGAGTGCGTAGGCAACACCGAGCCAGATCTTGCGCAGCCGCTCGCGATGTCCTGTCTTGATGAGCATCGCCACGATGGCGCCGACGACGAGTATTGCCTCGAAGCCTTCGCGCAGGATGATCAGGAACGACTGCCAGAACGCATCGATGCCGCTGCCCGTCGGCGCACTCAGCGCCATGATCTCAGGCATGGAGGCTTCGATGGCGTCGCGGATCTTCTGCGCTTGCCGTCCGTCCCCCGACTTCACGGCCGCCTTGAAGTCGGCAAACTGCTTCTCGAGGTTCGAGACGAGGCCGGGATTCTTCGCGCGAGCTTTCGTCTCCAGAGGTTCGAACGCGATATAGGCATCGAACGCCTTATCGAGCGCGTCGCCCTGACGACCACTGTTCGACGCAGCGAGCGACTGCTCGAGTAGACCCAGCACATTTCTGCGCGCGGCGGTGGCACTCAGGCTGTCTCCGCCTGCGGCGAGCGCCTGCGCGTTGCGCTCCTTGAGCGGCAATGTGCGCAGGTAGGCGACCATGCTCGTGATTTGCGCGTCGCTCAAGTCGTGCGACGGGGGCATGGCCGAGCCGGGCACCCCCTCGCGCACGATCGACGCGAGTTGCTCGTCGCTTCGTTCCGCCTGGAACGCGACGGCGCCAATTTCAGGGGGCAGCTTGGTGAGCGAGCGCGCGAGTGGTCCGTCGCCGGAACCGACAACGCCGTGACAGGACGAGCATCGCTGCGCAAACAGTCCTTCACCCTCGAGCTGCTGCGAATGTGTCGCGCGCATGCTCGTGATGTACGTGACCACGTTCCAACGCTGAATTGGCGTGAGCACGCCACCGAATCCGGCCATCGGCGTTCCGGCAATTCCCACCGAAATCACGCGATACATCAGCGCGGGCGTAACGCCACGCATCGCCGCGCCGCCAATGGCAGGCGGATGCGGATTCAGCGCAATGCCAGCCGGACCATCGCCCATCCCGATCGCGCCGTGACAGCTTGCGCACGACTTCTCGTAGATCGATCGACCTTCGGCGACATCGAGCGGCTGGGAGGGCAGTTCCAGCTTTGCCTCGTTGCCGAGGATGCCGGCGAAGCGCGATTCCAAGGAATCGAGCGTGGCAGGCGGACGTTTATCGCGAACCGCGGCCGCAATGCTGTCGAGTAGTGCACGAGCTTGCGCCGCGTTCGCGCCCGACAACCGTTCGGCCGCACGCTTGGCGTCCGTCAGGAAATCAACGCTCTCCTGATATTCCTGGGCACTGATGAGCTTGCCCTGCGCGTCGATGCCCTTGGCGTACTCTTCCACGGCCACGGACACGATGTTTGCCACTCTCCGCGCCGGGTGCTCTTGAGCATGGGCCGAGAGGGCGAAAAGGCCGCATGACGCGGCCAACAAGAAGCGGGAGGCAGACGGAACCTTCATTGCCGAGAAAATATATCGGGATTAATGAGCAAGGTCTAGCGCAAACCAGCCAAGTGCCTGCAACTACAGGCGCTCTGCCACTACGAAGGCTACTGCCGTACTATCGGAATGGGTGATGGAAAGGTGAAGACGCACCACGCCTAGCTCGGCGGCCCGCTCCTGCGCACGGCCATGCAACACGAGCACCGGCGAGTGCCCCTGTCGCGACACCACCTCGAGTTCGCGCCATCCAATAGCGCGGGCGAGATCACTCCCGGAAAGCGCTTTGTACGCCGCTTCCTTCGCGGCGACGCGAGCCGCCAGCTGCCTGGCTGGTTCCGGGTGTGTGTGTGCGTAGGCCTGTTCACCCTCGGTGAAGAGACGCTTGAGCGCCCGTTCACCTTTACTATCGAGCATTCGCTGCATCCGCTCGACCTCAACGAGGTCGATACCGATGCCAACGATCACCGCGAATTCCGTACGTACCAGCGCGGCGGGGTATCTTCGGTGCTCCGCGCGCTGAGCGCAGTAGCCACTGCCGAGCATGCGTCATCGGCCGCCGAGAACACTCGGCGGAGTTGATCGACCCATTGCGTCCAGCCTTCGTCGGTGCCGGCCGTGGCGGCCAGTTCGTCGAGGGCAAGCAGTGACCGGCGCAGTGGCTCGATGGCGTCCTGCACCAGCGCGGTGGCCGCGCGCGCACGCGATGGTATGCTGATGCCGCGCACGGCTTCAATGGACAGCGCCGCTTCGATGCGACTGAGAATGGCGTGTCCGTTCATGGCATCGACGGCCATGTGGGGCGATGCGTTGGCGGCAGCGGTGCGCGCTTCGAGGAGGGGTTTGAAGACCGCCTCGTGCGCGTGATCCATGCACTCGCCTCCGGACGCACCGAGTGACCTGAGTGAACGCGCCAGTTCCGGGAGACGAAAAGCGTCAGGCATTTGAGTCGTCGTAGGCCACATCGCCTGCAAGAACGAGGTAGGACAGTGCAGCGGGAAGACCCGTGCGTGATTTGTAGCGAAGAGCGAAGTCGGGTAAACGATCCGTCGTAAAGCCGTCGCGCGGAAGACCCGTGGCAACAATGGCGCGTTCGATCTGCTGCGGCGTGCCCTCGACTTCGACGAGGTCATCCATGCGCGGATACCGCTCAAAGCGGATCATCGCGCCTTCCAGCTCGTACTGCGCGATCTCGCGATCGATCTCGATGGTGACACGATAGCCGAGTCGCTCGAGGATATTCACGAGGGCGTCGGCGTCGGTGACGCGCGCTTCGATTTCCTCGCGCTGCTTGTAGCCGTCGGCTTTACGCGTTGGCCCTTTCCAATCGAGTTCGGCGTGCGTGGAGTGTGTGTCGCGATAGGTGCGAATACGCAGCACTTGGTCTTTACGCGTGAGCGAGTGGTCCTCGAAATCGTAGCGCCGGTCTTCGAGTCGTCCCTCGAATACGAGGATGGCACCGGCGCGTTCAACGGCCTCGCGGCGTAACGCGATGTCATCGACAACGCTCTTGACCTCGACCTCGATCATGGCCTACTCCCCCAGAATTGCGCGAAGGACAACGTCAGTATCCGACAGATCCGCGAAGGCAGCGGCCGGATTGCACGCGAGAAGATCTTCGACAGAATATCGCCCGGTCGCAACTCCAATGGCTCGCGCACCGATTCCTCGGCCACAGCTCATGTCGGCGGGCGTGTCGCCGATGACGACGACGTCGCTCCCCTGCACCGGATGTCCAAGCAGCTCTTCAGCCCGTGCCTTGGCGATGGCTGGAAGCTCCGGGCGGGATGCGTGATCGGATCCGAATGCGCCCACTCGGAAGCGATGATGCGCGAGACCGACTGCGCTCAACTTGGCCATCGCACCCTCGCGCACGTTGCCAGTGAGAAGGCCGAGCAACACGTCAGCGCGTTCTTCGAGCGCGTCAAGCAACTCGGCGATGCCCGGATAGGTCTTACCGAGGTGATCGTCGGTGGCGAGCTCCTGATGCAACTCCACCACGTAGCGCGAAATGGCGGTGTCCATGTGTTCGTGGATTTTCTCCTGCTCTACTCCCGCCGCTTCCATCAACTCGCGAACTATCTGGCGATCAGTCTTTCCATCGAACTCCAGGTCCGCTGGAATCGCTGTGGCATACACCTCTTCGAGGGCGCGATAGACCGCGCGTCGTCCGGCGCCGTCGGTCCACAGGATGGTTCCGTCAATATCAAAGAGCACGACCTTCATTCGACCGCCACCACGGAATCGCGACCGGGAAGTCGCGTCAGCAGCAGTCCACTGACGATGCATGCGCCGCCCGCGACTTGCAGCACGCGCGGTGTCTCGGAGAGAAGGGCCCACGCGCCGGCCATGGCAAAGAGCGGCTGGAGATTTGAATACATCGACGTGCGCGTTGGCCCAAGAGTCTTCAGGCCGCGATAGAAAAACAAATACGCGACGACCAGCGCCATGATGCTGCTGTAGGCAACCGCGGCCCAGCCCGACGCGCTCACCTGGCTCCATTGCGTCTTCGCCAGATCCGGCACGGCAGCCACGAGCATCGCTATCATTCCGCCCGTCATGGTGACCGCTGAAATCGTGAGGCCGTCGTGACGCAGCGTGAATCGCTTCAAGGTCACCGAGTAGATGGCCCAGCAGAGCACTGACGTGAGGATGAGTGCATTCCCCGTGAGCGTCGACGCCTTATTTGCGCCGCCAACGCCACCGCTCACGACCAGTCCGATGCCGAACATCGAGAGGACGATTCCCATGATCCCGCGCGAGCCCATTCGCTCGTGTCCGCGCAACCAGCCGATGGTCTCGATAAATGCCGGCGAAGCCGCGACGAGTAGTGCAGCATCGCTCGCGCGTGTGCGCGCCATGCCCTCGACCCACAGAATCTGATAGAGTCCGTTTCCGAGGATGCCCAGGCCGATCATCCCGAGAATTTCTTGCCGCGGTGGGAGCTTCGTGCCTCGGGCGAGGAGAATGGCCCACAGCACCACGAGCGCGACGGCGATGCGCGTGCTATTGAACGCGAGCGGTGCGAAGACCGTCGTCGCGTACTTGACGACGATGAAGTTCAGCCCCCAGATGAGGGCCATGCAGAGCAACAGGAGATCAGTGACCGAGAAACCCGACGGTGCGCGCTGCGGCGCGGGCATTTCGGCGGTCACGTAGAGAGACGACGCCATTGCCGTAACCTAGACAGGCGAGGACCCAATTCCAAACCGCGCTATTCACGGCGTGCTCGTTTACGTTTCGCCTCATGCATGTCTCATTCGCAATCTTCGCTGACGCTGCGAACCTGTCGCAGGAAGGAAAGCTCAACGTCCTCGGCGTGTTCGATGCATTGCAGGTCGCATCGCTGCCCACGATGCACCCGCGTGCCACATTGGTGGTGCACTTCAAGGGTGCGCCCTCCGACGCGGGAACGCACCGCGTGACGCTGGCGTGGCAGAGCCCCAGCGGATCCGAGCTATGGAGCAGCGAGGGTGAACTCGGCGTTGCCACCCCTCCGAGTGGTGTAGTGGATATGGACTTTCCCCTCATTGCGCAGCTCGACTTGCCGTTGGATGTTGCCGGCCGCTACGTAATGCGGATCAGCCTCGACGGCGAAACGCGCGCCGACGTGCCCGTGCAAGTGCGTCCGGTGTCCGCCGCACCTCAGGCACGCACACCCGCCTGGATGAGCTGACGGTCAGTCCAGTGCGGACGTGAGAATTCGCCGCGCCGTGACGAAACGATCGAGCAGCTTCACGACGTAGGGATCGTTCGTGTCATGCAGCCGCTCGATCGCATAGCCACCGCGACCGAGCGCAAGGT
>JBBQHJ010000026.1:0-25091 GCA_038323865.1 Gemmatimonadales bacterium | reverse complement strand
AGACGGTCACGACGCTCAAGGAGGACAAGGAATGGCTGAAACAACAGCGGATGTGAGACGCGACATCGAGCTCACACGCAGCAGAATATCGGAAACGCTGGGTGAACTCGAGAACAAGCTGAACGTCAAGCAAATTGTGCGAGAGAATCCGTGGCCGGCGATTGCATTGGCCGTCGGTGCGGGCGTTGTGCTGAGCGGAACGCGCGCGGATGTGAAAGCCGCGGCGGCAACCGTCGTCGCAACCAAGGGCGCGAGCAGTCGCGTGAGCACGGTGCTCGACGATCTCGTGTCGCAGGTGGTGCAGAGTTTTCAGGGTGCGATCGAGCAGCGCATCGATGCACTGGCAGGTGAGGTGAAGAGGGCGATAGGAGCTCCGATGGGCGATCGGTCAGTGGCGCCGCCGGCAGTTCGGGCTGACTGAACGGTCGCACCGCTAGCCAGCGTACTTGACCCACCGCGCCAATTCCGCGAACGACGGGCGCTTGCCGTACATCAGCAGGCCCACTCGGTAGATGCGCGCGGACACCCACGTCGCGCCAATTGCAGCAATCACGACACCGCCAACGGATGCCGCGACTTCCCACCACGGCAGCGGCACGAGCGCCATTCGCAGCGGCATGATGATCGGCGCGGAGAACGGGATGAGCGACATCACGCGTGAGATGGTGCTGCCGGGATTCGTGACGATGGGGCCCATGAAGACCACTGACGAAATCAGCATGAGCATCACCGGCATGGACGCTTGTTGCACGTCTTCCTGGCTGCTTACCATCGCGCCAACTGCCGCGAACAGCGACGAATAGAAAATAAAACCGAGCACGAAGAAGGCGAGAATCGTGAGTGCCACACCAGGCGTTGGAAGCGCCGAGGTGATTGCTTCGGTTGGTAATCCGCGCGACGCGGCGGCACTCGCTCCGACCTGCTGAGCGCCCTTGTCGCCGAACAGCATGGGTGCGAGCTGGAGCATCATCAGGATCGTGAGTCCGACCCACGAGACGACCTGCGTAATCGCCACGAGCCCAACGCCGAGAATCTTGCCGGCGAGCAGCGTATCGGGCGTGACACTCGAGACAACGACTTCTGCGACGCGTGTCGTCTTCTCTTCCATGACGCCGCGCAGGATGTTCTGGCCGTACAACGCGATCATCATGTACAGCAGGAACGCCACGAGATATCCAAACGCCACATTCCCCAGACCCCCGCCCTTTTCTCGGCCGCTGTTGCCGATCTTCTCAGTCTTGGTGTCGAGCTTGTCGCCAGTGAGTGCGGCGATCCGCTCGGGATTCAGGCCTTCGCCTTCGAGACGCTGTGCGAGCACTTGCTGTCGCACGCTCGACATGAGCGTCTGCACATCGCTCAATGAGCTCGCATTCCTGCCCGCATAGCGAACAAACTTGTTCGCCATCGTGTTGGAATCGAGCACGATGAATCCGGTCAGCTCCTTGCGAACCACCGCGTTGACGAGTGAATCCTCGCTCGCCAGTTGGCGCGGCGGCTCGACCACCTTCACCTCCGGCGCTGGCGTCGCGGGGTAGTTCTTGTGGAGCGCGGCTGACACACGTTTGCCGAGCCCCGAGCCGGTGGCGTCGAGAATGGCGACGTTGGTGAGCTCACTACCCGGACGCGACTTCATGGAGATGTAGGCGGGAAGAACTGTTACCGCTCCGAAGAACACGGGCCCAAGCAACGTTCCGATGAGGAACCACTTGGATCGTACGCGCTCGAGGTACTCGCGCCGAAAGACGACGCCGACCTTGCGAAAATCAACCTTGGCCACTCATCCCCTCCTCGACGCCGGTAGCGCCGACCTTCTCAAGGAAGATCTGATGCAGCGACGGCTGCACCAGCTCGAATCGTTGGATCGATGCGCCGGTGTCGACGACCCGACGAAGAAGCGCCTGCGCATCAGCACCGTCTGCGAGTTCGATCTCATAGAAACGATTCTGGTCATCGGCGCGGGAAACCAATGCACGATCGGCAAGAATGGGCGAAATGGCATCACGACTCTCGGAATTCACCGAGAGTGCAACGACACGCGATCCGTGCTCGGCCTTGACCTGCGCAACGGGACCATCGAGCACCTTCTCACCCTTTGCGATTATGCAGACGGAATCGCACAGACGCTCGGCATTGTCCATCAGGTGCGTGCTGAAGATGACCGTCTTTCCGAGTTCCTTCAGGTGAACGATCGTGTCCTTCAACGCTTGCGCGTTGATAGGATCAAGTCCTGAAAACGGTTCGTCGAGAATCACGAGATCGGGATCGTGCAACAGCGTAGCGATGAACTGCACTTTCTGCTGCATGCCGCGCGACAGCTCATCGATCTTGGACAGGCCCCAGTTCTTCTCGGCGGTCTTGAGATCGAAGCGCTCGAGCCATCCATCAATTCGCTGCTCGGCAACCTTGCCGTCGACGCCCTTGAGTTCCGCAAGGAATTTCAGGACGCGCCGTACCTGCATCTTCTTGTACAGCCCGCGCTCTTCCGGCAGGTACCCGATGCGATCGGTAACGCCGGGGTTGAGGTGAGGTTGGCCGAGCAGCATGATGGTACCGCTGTCCGGAATGATGATGTTGAGAATCATGCGGATGGTCGTGGTCTTGCCGGCGCCGTTGGGGCCGAGGAGACCATAGACCGAGCCACGGGGGACCGAGAGCGACAGGTCACGCACCGCAGTGTGTTCCGCATAACGCTTCTGAACGTTGCGGATACTGATTGCGAGGTCAGACATGGAGGGGGGAGGAGACGACGGAATATACGACTTCTCGCGCGCTTGGTTTCGGCCTGCTTACCGGTAGATTCGGGCATGCGCCGATTTCCTGTGATTGTGCTGGCCATCGTTGCCGCGTGCAGTTCGTCGTCCGATCGCGCCGTGCCAGCCAAAACAGATACGCTCGTCGTCTTTACGGCCGCGAGTCTGTCGGCGCCAATGCGCGTCGCGCTCGACACTTTTGCGGCTCGAAACCACGTGGTGCTGCAGGAGGAGCACGGCGCGTCGTTGGAGCTGGCGCGGCGCATCACGGCCCTCGGTCGTATTCCTGATCTCGTGGCACTCGCCGACCAGGAAGTGTTTCCTGAACAGCTCATGCCCGGCGCGACGTCATGGTATGCGGCGTTCGCGCGCAATCGCATGGTGGTGGCCTACACAGATCGGTCGCGCCACGCCTCAGAAATGACAGCAGCAACTTGGCGGGAGATCCTGCAACGAAGCGATGTGAGCGTTGGCCGAAGCGATCCGACAATCGCACCCGTCGGCTATCGTGCGCTGCTGACATACGCACTTGCCGAGCGCTTCTATCACGACGTTGGGCTGGCAAAGCGGTTGGAATCGAAGACTCCGCCGGCACACATTCGAGGGAGCGCCACCGAACTCGCTGCGCTCCTTCAGGCAGGAGAGATCGACTACATCGTCGACTACGAGTCGCTCGCCAAGGCGCAGGGTCTTCGGTACGTGACACTTCCCTCCGAAATCGACCTCGGCGACGCCGCTCGTGCCGCTGATTACGCGTTGGCGAGTGTTCGCGTCGTGCGCATGAAAGACACGGTCACTCGAAAAGGCGCGCCAATCTTATATGGCTTGAGCATTCCGCGCGCGGCAGCACATCGCGCCGCGGTCGAACGCTTCCTCGAATTCCTGTTGAGCACCGAAGGGACTTCGTTGCTGCGTCAGCATGCAATCGATGCGCTCGATCATCCTGTTGTGCTAGGCGACTCGGCACCACCGTCGCTGGCGTCGTATCGATGAGCGGAAGCCGAGCGACGCGGCTGGCGACGATTGGTGTTGCTGTTGGCGCGGTTGTGCTGCTTGGCCTGTTGTTGATTCCCGTTGGCACTTTGGTGGCGCACGGAGGGATTGCCGGGCTGCGTGCACTCGGCACCGATCCAGAGTTGCGTCAGTCGCTCTGGCTCACGGTGATCACGGCGACGGCGGCAACGCTCGTGACGGTCGCTTTGGGAACTCCGTTGGCGTATCTGATTGCGCGCAGGCGTTTGCCGTTCGCATCCGTGGTGAGTGCGATCGTGGAATTGCCACTTCTCATCCCACATCCCGTCGCGGGAATCGCGTTGCTGTTGGCATTCGGTCGAGCCAGTGCATTGGGCGCCGTGCTGTCGCGTGTCGGTGTGTCGGTGGTTGGCTCAGCGACTGGAATCGGATTGGCGATGCTCTTCGTGGCGGCGCCGTTGTACGTGAGCGCGGCGCGCGAGGCGATTGCTCGTGTCGATCAGCGATACGAAGCGGTGGCACGCACCCTCGGTGATGGTGCGTGGCGTGCGGCATGGAGAATTACGATGCCGCTGTCGTTGCGAGGCCTGGTGGCCGCAGCGGTGGTGATGTGGGCGCGTGCAGTCAGCGAGTTTGGTGCGATCGTCATTCTGACGTACAACCCGAAAGTTGCGAGCGTGCTGAGCTACGATCGCTTCACTGCGTACGGGCTCGACTCCGCGCTCCCGGTCGCTGCCGTTCTCGTGCTGTTGGCCACGTTGCCGCTGCTTGTGTTGCGGTCACTGCGAAACGAACCTGCCGAGGCGAGCGCGTGATCGAGGTTCAGAAGGTGTCGGCGCGCGCGGGTCGTTTCTCCCTGAGTAACGTGAGTTTTGTCGTCGAGCGCGGAAATTGGGCGGTGCTGCTCGGGCCTGCCGGCGCCGGAAAGACGACGCTGCTCGAAACAATCGCCGGCGTGCGAGACGCATCGGGGCGAGTGTTGCTACGCGGCAAGGATGTGTCGTCGCTTCCGCCGGAGCAGCGTGAGGTCGGCATGGTCTATCAACACGCGTTGTTGTTTCCGCACTTGAGTGTCCGGCAAAACATCGCGTATGGAGCGAAGGACGAGCGTGGCCTTGCTGCCGCACGGGAGCTCGGCGTGGAGTCATTGCTTGATCGCCCCGTTGAACGGCTGAGTGGCGGGGAACGGCAGCTCGTTGCGTTGGCGCGTGCGCTCGCAACAGGGGCAGAGGTCCTGCTGCTCGATGAGCCTTTTGCCGCGCTTGATCCGCGTCGACGCATCAAGGTGCGCTCGGCGCTACGCCGGATGCAGCGCGAGCGTGGCATGACCGTGCTTCAAGTGACGCACGACTTTGTTGAAGCCGGCCTGCTCGGTGACGTTGCCATTGTGCTGGAGAATGGCGCGGTTCAGCAGGTGGCTCCTCCCAACGTCTTGTTTCGGGCGCCGGCGTCCGCGACGATTGCCGATTTTGTCGGTGCCGAGAACGTGTTTACGGGCAGCATCGAGCCTGCGGGCGCTGAGGTGGGTGATGCAGCGGCCACAATGTGCTTCCGCGGCGAGGGCATCGAGCTGTACGCGGTAGGACAGCGCACGGCAGGTCCCGGTCATGCGGTGGTACGCGCGGACGATGTGACGATCACCACGGCGGGAACCGTGACGTCTGCGCGAAATGTTCTGGTGGGTGAAATATCCGAAGTCGCGCTGGATGGAGTGATAGCGCGCGTCGCAGTGCGCATACATGAGACCACTATGATGGCCATCGTGACGCGAGCGTCTGTCGAAGATCTTCAGCTCCGCACCGGCACTCCCGTGACCGCGATGATCAAGGCCACCAACGTTCATCTCTGTTGATGTTAACGCTGACGCTCCTCGGCGTTGTAATGCTTGGGATCAGTGCGCACTTCAGCGGCCCGCTCACGAAGATCGATCAGGGAATGCTCGTTCGGGCATTCGCGTCGCGGCGCATGTTGGCTGCCGTTTTCGCGATCACCTTCGTGGTGCTCTGGTGCTCGTGGGGCGCGTGGAATCCGATTCCAGTGGTGCATGATGAGCTGGCGTATGTACTGCAAGCTCAGATTTACGCGCGTGGACACTGGTCGCTTCCGTCCCCACCGCTGCCGCTATTCTGGGAACAGCCGCATGTGCTCACGGAGCCGCGGCTTGTGGCGAAGTATTTTCCCGGGCATCCACTCCTCCTGACGATCGGTGTGTTGCTCGGATGGAACGCGTTGATGCCGCTTGTACTGCAGTCCACATGTGCGGTATTGGTGTTTGTACTCGCGCGGCGCATTGCAAGCGGCGCGGTGGCGTTCATGACGTGGATCGTGTGGTTGTTTTCGGCGATGGTGCTGTATTTCGGTGCAAGCTTCTACTCGGAGGCAACTACCACGGTCTGCTGGCTTGCCGGATGGTATGCGTTGTTGGAATGGCGAGAGACGCGGTACCTCCGATGGCTCGTGCTCGTCGCACTGTTTACGGGTTGGGATGCCATCGCGCGCCCTCTCACGGGCGTAGCCTATGCTCTACCGATTGCCGTGGTGGTGTTACGCGACGTGTTCATGCAACACCGATGGAAACAACTCGCCGTCGCGTTCGCAGTGGGTGCCGCCGTCATCGCGATCGTTCCACTCTGGAGCGCGCTGACCACCGGCGACTGGTCGGTGACACCGCTCACGTTGTACACTCGCGAGTACATGCCGTACGATGCGCCTGGCTTCGGCCTGATCACCACGCCGCCGGCGCACACGACAACGCCGGACCTCCAGCAGCTGAACAACGTGTACAGTTCCGTTCACGTGAATCACTACCCGTCTACGCTTCTCAACACGCTGGGTGAACGCGCCCAATATCTCGCGGTGAGCGTCTGGGGCACGTGGAACGGCGTTCTCATCGTGTTCGCCGCGCTCGGTCTGTTGACTCTTGGTCCTGCCGGCGCCGTTGCTGTTGGAACCGGCGTCGTGCTGCTGCTGACGTATCTCGTATTCGCCACACCCGCGCAGTGGACGCTGTATTACTACGAGACCATGCCAGGGTACGCGTTTCTCACGGCGTCGGGTCTGGCGTGGGCGGCTGCACTTGCTGGCCGGCCGCGCGGCGAACTTCGGAGCGAGCAAACGCGTTGGACTTCACCGAGGTGGTCGCGTGCGCTTGTGACGGCCTCGCTGATTTTCGTGTTGCCGGGAATCGGCGCGCTCGCATCGCTGCGTAATGGGCATCGGAGGGAGCGACGGAAGCTCGTGCAATTCGCGACGCTGCTCCGTTCCATTCACGACAAGCGTGTGGTGATGTTCGTGCGATATAAAGGAAACCACGATCCACACGTCACCTTTGTACGCAACGTGGCAAACCTGGACACGGAGCAGATCTGGGTGGTCTACGATCGGGGTGACGCTGAGAACGCGCGACTGCTCAAGATCGCTGCCGGCCGAAAGGCCTTTCTTTTCGATGAGCTACAGGGCAAGACGTACGTGTATGATCCTGCGCCGCAACCGTAGTAGCGCACTGGATTCATGATGATGGCACAGGCGTTCGATGCGGTGCGCCGCGAACGGCAGCGATATCGCGCGCTCATTGAAGCACGCACGGTAATGGTGTGGAGCACGGACGACCATGGAGCCATGAACGCGCCGGAGGCAGTACATCCGGAAGATCGCGCGGCTGCAGTTAGGGCACGGGTCTCGGCTTGGCGATCAGCCGAGAGTTCGTGCTCACAACTCGTTCGCGGAGCTTGACGTCTTGAAGCGACTCTTAGCAATCGTGTTTGGATGCGTTGCCATGCCAGTGGCCGCGCAGGCTCCGATGCCCGCGGCGATCATCATGCCGGCGGCGCGCCTCGTGGCCGTTGGCGATTCTCTCTCCCCGGGAGCATCGCGCACCGCGCAACTCGGCCGCGGTCCTGGCTACACATATGGGCTAACGCATCGCGACAGTTCGGGGGGACTCAAAGTGCACGCCGACTGGACGGACGCTTTCGTCATAGAGGGCGGTTCAGCGAGCGTGCTCAGTGGTGGTGTGGGCGAGCGCGTTTCCTACATCGCGTTCAAGATCGCCACGGCGCCGGCAGCCCCTTAGGTCTGGAGCGCGGGCTCGGCGAAGATCCGCTGTGCCTTGAGACCAGCGCTCACGAGCGCATCGACATCGTGTGCATCACTGTACACGTAGAACGACGCGCGCGCTGTTGCCGAAACGCCCAAGCGGCGCATGAGCGGCTGAGCGCAGTGGTGGCCGGCGCGGATGCACACGCCTTTGCGATCGAGAATCGTGGCGAGATCATGTGGATGCACATCGGCGACTGCAAAACTCACCACACCGCTGCGATCAAACGGCGGCGGGCCAAATACTTTCAGTCCGTCGATGACGCCCAGGCGTTCCGTTGCGAGGCGCACGAGCGAGCGCTCGTGCTCGAGCACGGCATCCATGCCCAGTGAATCGAGATATTCGCACGCCGCAGCGAGTCCAACCGCATCGGCGACATTCGGTGTGCCCGCCTCGAACTTGTGCGGCACGGTATTCCAGGTGGAATAGTCATCGCGAACGAACTCGATCATGTCGCCACCAAACTGATAAGGCGGCATTGCTTCCAGAATGGCGCGACGACCAGCGAGACCACCGATGCCCATGGGGCCGAGCATCTTGTGGCCGCTGAAGGCATAGAAGTCGACGTCGAGCTCATCGAGGTTCACGCGCAGGTGCGGGACGGCCTGCGCGCCATCGCACACCACGAGCGCGCCAACTGTACGCGCGACCGCCGCGATCTCGCCAACCGGGTTCACCGTGCCAATCGCGTTCGACACATGATTGAATGCAACGACCTTTGTGCGCGCATTCACCAGTGAGCGCAATGCGCCGAGATCGACGCGCTGCTCATCGGTAAGCGGGCAGACGACGAGCTTTGCGCACGTGGCCAATGCGAGCTGCTGCCACGGGACGAAATTCGCATGATGCTCCATGGCGGTCACCACGATCTCATCGCCGGCCGATACGTTCGCGTGGCCCCAGGCGGTTGCCACGAGATTGAGACTTTCCGTGGTGCCACGGGTGAAGATCAGGCAATCGGCGTCGCTGAGTCCAATGAATCGTGCGATGCGTTCGCGTGACTCGTGATAGCGCTCCGTCGCACGCACTGAGAGGTCGTAGGCGCCGCGATGCGGGTTCGCGTTGTCATTCTCGTAGTAACCGCGCATCGCGTCGAGCACGGCGCGCGGCTTCTGCGATGTTGCCGCCGAGTCGAGGTAATGCAGGCCAGGATTCGCCGCGAGCAGCGGAAAATCTTCACGCGGGGCGAGACTCATGACGCAGGCTCCTCGGTGGGCTTTTCCGGACCAACCAGCACGCGACCGCCTTCAACACGCACCTCATACACCGGCACCGGCCACTCGGCGGGATGGCGCTTGGCAGCGCCCGTGACGCAATCGAACCGCGCACCATGCCAGAGACACTCGATGGTGCCGTCGTTGTGCAGTACGCCTTGCGAGAGATGAAACATTGCATGCGTGCAGAGATTGCCGACTGCGCCGATGGTACCGGCGTGATTGAACAGGCACACAGGCTGGCCGTTCGTCAATTCCACACCGAGCATCTCACCGTCCGGCAGATCACCCTCGGCCGCGACATCCTCGAATCCACTCACGCGGTGTTGTTGCCCTCGTTCTTGAGTGCAGCCTGGAGTGTGTGCCACGGCATGCTCGCGCACTTCACGCGAATCGGAAAACGCGCGACACCACTGAACGCGGCCATCTCGCCGAGGGCGCGCGCTTCTTTCGCGTCTGGCCTGTGCTTGCCGGTGACGAGCTCGTGGAATCGAACGAAGAGTGCGTCGACTTCCTCGCGCGACTTTCCCTTCACGGCCTGCGTCATGATCGATGCCGACGCACGCGAGACTGCGCATCCGCTCGCGGTAAACTTCACGTCGGCAATGCGATCGTCGGTGACCTCGAGCTCCACCTTCACCTCGTCACCACAGAGCGGGTTCCGCCCCTCGGCGATCTGCGTCGCGCCGTCCAGCGCGCCATAGTTTTTCGGCCGCCGGTTGTGGTCGAGAATGATCGACTGGTAGAGATCTTCGAGGTCGGGCATCAGTGCGCGGTGTAGCGCCGCAGCGTGGCTTCTTCGAGACCATCACGCACCTCGGCGCATTCGATCGTCTCGAGCACGTCCGCGGCGAATGCATAAGTAAGCAAATCGCGCGCGGTGCCGGAGTTCACGCCGCGGCTCTTCATGTAGAAGAGCGACGTTTCGTCGAGACGACCGACCGTAGCGCCGTGCGTGCACTTCACGTCGTCGGCGAAGATCTCGAGCTGCGGCTTAGTGTCGATGCGCGCATGCTCCGATAACAGCAGGGTGTTGTTCGTCTGCTTGCCGTCGGTCTTCTGTGCTTCGGGGTGTACGTAGACCTTTCCGTTGAACACACCGTGCGAGCGGCCGTCGAGAATACCCTTATACAGCTCGCGGCTATAGCAGTTCGGGGCAACGTGCTCGATGCGCGTCTGATGATCGATGTGTTGTGTGCCGCTGCCCAGGTAGAGGCCGTTGAGCGTTGCACCGCAGCCTTCGCCGCGCAGCTCCGTGTACACGTTCGTGCGCGCGAGCGCACCACCCGTGGCAAAGCTGAACGAGAACAGGTGGCTATCGCGCGACTGGCGTGCGTCGAACATGCCGACGTGAAATGCCTCTTCGGACTCACGCTGGAGCTTGAGATGCGTGAGCGTGGCGTTGTCGTGCAGCACCGCTTCCGTCACCGTGTTCGTGAAGTACTTGCCTGGCGTGAGACCCGCGTAGCTCTCGATTACTGTGGCCTTCGAAAAATGATCGACCACGATGAGGTTGCGCGGTTGCGCGATTCCATCCGTTGCGGACGCATCATTCACGAACAGCAGGTGAATCGGTCGTACGACCTCGATGTCGCGCCCGATGTGGACCACCGCACCGTCATTGATGAATGCCGTGTTGAGCGCGGTGAACGAATGCGCATCGAACGAGGCAATCTTGCCGAGGTACTGCTCGACGAGCAGTGGCAGCGCGTCGTACGCTTTGGCGAGTGGAAGCACCTGCACGCCATCGGGCAGTCCTGTGCAGTCGGACAACGAGGCGTCGTATCGGCCATTCACAAACACCAGCGTGTGCCACTTCGGCGACACGATGAACGGCGCAATGCTCTCGCGCGTTACCGTCCCCACGACCGACGTGATCGGCGTGAGCGACGCATCGGCGATTGCTGCCGTAGACGTGAAGTGCCAATCCTCGTTCCGCATGCTCGGGAAGCCGAGCGTCTCGAAACGGGTGATGGCGGATGAGCGAAGGGCGCGAATGGACGGTGGCGCACTGGCGCCGCCGTTCTGGGAGAACGCCTCGAAGCTCTTGAGGTACGGCTCGATCACGCGACCGCTCCCTCGAGCAGCCAGTCGTAACCCTTGGCCTCGAGCTCGAGCGCGAGATCCTTGCCGCCCGAACGCACGATGCGACCGCCCGCGAGCACGTGCACGAAGTCGGGCACAATGTAGTTGAGCAGCCGCTGATAGTGCGTGACCACGATGGTGGCGTTCGTCGGCTTCTTGAGCGAGTTCACGCCGTGCGCGACAATGCGCAGCGCGTCGATGTCGAGGCCGGAATCCGTCTCGTCGAGAATCGCGAGTTTCGGCTCGAGCACGGCCATCTGGAGAATCTCGTTGCGCTTCTTTTCGCCACCGGAAAAGCCGGCGTTCACGGAACGCGTGAGCATGGAGGGATCCATGTCAACGAGCTTCATCTTTTCTTCCATCAGGTCGGCGAACGACATGGGATCCATCTCTTCGCTGCCCTGCGCCTTCCGGATCTCGTTGTAAGCGGCGCGCATGAAATACGCGTTGCTCACACCAGGAATTTCGATGGGATACTGGAAGGCGAGGAAGATGCCTTTCTGCGCGCGCACTTCGGGATCGAGCTCGAGAAGGTTTTCGCCTTCGTAGAGAACCTCGCCGCCGGTGACTGCATATGCCGGATGTCCCGCGAGCACTTGTGCGAGCGTGCTCTTGCCTGAGCCATTCGGACCCATCACCGCGTGGACTTCGCCCGCGTTAACGGTGAGGTCGATTCCCTTGAGGATCTCTTTATCGCTTACGGTGGCGCGGAGGCCTTTGATTTCTAGCATGGATTTCGTGAGTACACTGTTTTCAAACCGCTAGCACAGACACGGCGGCACAACTACTGGATTTTACGGATTGAAAAAGCGGAAGTCGTGGGTTTCCTACGGTATCCGGTGTGTCTGTGTCCAATCCGCAGTTTCTGCGCGTTCTTTTTCACCTGCCAGAACAGCAAACCTGTCAGCCAACGGATCCCTCTAAGGTGATTCCAAGAAGCTGTTGAGCCTCGAGCGCAAACTCCATTGGCAGCTCCTTGAACACCTCTTTGCAGAATCCCGACACGATCATCGACACCGCCTGCTCAGCCGAGAGCCCGCGCTGCTTCAAATAGAAGATCTGATCTTCACCGATCTTCGAAGTGGACGCTTCGTGCTCCACCTGCGCGGTGTTGTTTCCCACTTCGATGTACGGGAACGTGTGCGCGCCACATTGATTGCCGACGAGCATGGAATCGCACTGCGTGTAGTTGCGCGCATTCTCCGCCTTGGGCAGCACCTGCACGCGACCGCGATAGCTATTCTGTCCGTGGCCAGCGCTAATGCCCTTGCTCACAATGTTCGACTTCGTGTTACGGCCGATGTGGATCATCTTCGTGCCCGTATCGGCCTGCTGGCGATTATTCACCACCGCCACGGAGTAGAACTCGCCGGTTGAGTTGTCGCCCTGGAGAATCACGCTCGGATACTTCCACGTGATCGCGCTGCCAGTCTCCACCTGCGTCCACGAAATCTTCGAATTCGCGCCCGCACACTTGCCGCGCTTGGTCACGAAGTTGTAGATGCCGCCTTTTCCTTCCTTGTCGCCGGCATACCAGTTCTGAACCGTGGAATACTTGATTGTCGCATCCTTCAGCGCGATCAACTCCACAACCGCCGCATGTAACTGCGACGTGGAACGCTTCGGCGCCGTGCATCCCTCGAGATACGAGACGTACGATCCCTCGTCGGCGATGATCAGCGTCCGCTCGAACTGGCCTGTGCCTTCCGCATTGATGCGGAAGTACGTCGACAACTCCATCGGGCAACGCACACCCTTGGGCACATAGACGAACGAGCCTTCAGAGAACACCGCCGAGTTCAACGCGGCAAAGAAGTTGTCCGAGTACGGCACCACGGAGCCGAGATACTTCTGTACTAATTCCGGATGCTCACGCACGGCCTCGCCGAGCGAGCAGAAGATGATGCCGAGCGCGGCCAACTCTGTCTTCATTGTGGTGCCGACGCTCACCGAATCGAAAATCGCATCGACCGCGACACCGGAGAGAAATTTCTGCTCCGCCAGCGGAATGCCGAGTTTTTCATACGTCTTCAGCAACTCGGGATCGACGTCGTCGAGCGACTGCAGCGGCGTCACGGACTTGGGCGCCGAGTAGTACGACTGGCCCTGATAGTCGATGGGCGCGTACGTGACGTTCGGCCAGTGCGGCTCACGCATGGTGAGCCAACGGCGATACGCCTTCAGGCGCCAGTCGAGCAGCCACTGAGGCTCGTCCTTCTTGGACGAGATGAGGCGAATGACGTCTTCGCTGAGGCCGGGCGGCAGCGTGTCGGCCTCGACATCCGTGACGAAGCCGTACTGATATTCGCGATTGACCAGCGAGTCGATTGACGAGCTCATGACACCATTTTCTCAGGCACTTTCGATATCAGAGTAAAGTAGTCGGTTTTACCTCAGGCGTCAACGAAGCACCAAAGCGCATAAGCCAATGTCAGACAATGCATTAGGTGCATTCCACTACCGCGGATAACCACTTGTGGGTACCGCTTTCCAGTAGCTTTCGCACACATTATTCGCGGTATCTCTCCGCAACCGGACTTTCTCATGCTGCACGCACCGATCTCCACGGGCAACGCAACGCACTACAGCTGGGGCTCCGGCTGTGACGGCTGGCACCTCGTCAAAGCCGCGGGACTGAGTGTGATTGCCGAACGCATGCCCGGGGGCACCGCGGAGGTGCGGCACTGGCATGCCCGTGCGCGTCAGTTTTTTTTCGTGATCGACGGTGCTCTCGAGATGGAAGTGGAGGGCGAAATCCATGATCTTCCGCACGGCACTGGTCTGGAGATCCCACCCGGACTCGCTCACCAGGCGCGCAACGTCGGAAGTGGCGAAACCAATTTCCTCGTCATTTCGTCGCCGCCGCATCAAGGGGATCGTCGCGAGCCAGAGCCCATGGAGCTGTGATGGGCGTGCAACGCCTCGACGCCACGCGATACGTACAGCCGCTTCGCGAAGGTGGATCACTTCCGGCCGTCGTCGACACCGAGACGGCCGGATTGTTCGTCGTCAAATTTCGCGGTGCGGGGCAGGGCGCCAAGGTGCTCATTGCCGAGCTCGTTGTCGGCGGAATTGCTGAACGACTTGGTCTTCCGTTGCCTTCGCTCGCCGTCGTCGACATTTCGCCGCGCTTCGGCCGCAGCGAGCCCGATCCAGAAATCCAGGATCTCCTGCGCCGAAGCCACGGCGTGAATGTTGGCATGCGCTACCTGGAGGGAGCCTTCAATTTCGATCCGCGTGCCGCCGGCGAGCTGATCGCGCCCGACGTCGCCGCACAAATCGTCTGGCTCGACGCGTTCACGACAAATCCCGATCGCACTGCCCGCAATCCGAATCTCCTCATCTGGAATCGAACGCCCTGGCTCATCGATCACGGCGCAGCGTTATACGCACATCACGACTGGAAATCGGTGGACGACACGCGCACCGCGAGTTCGTTCCAGATGATCCGCTCGCACGTGCTCCTCACCATCGCCGGTGACCTGCGCGCAGCGGACGCACAGGCACGAACCAACATCACTGAAACCGTCATCCAAGAGGTGCTCGCGGCGGTGCCCGACGAACTGCTCATGGATTCCGAGTCTGGGCCGCTCGATTTCCGGAGTGCCGACGAGGCCCGCGCACGCTACGCCCGATATCTCACCGGCCGGCTCGCCGCCGGTGAAGCATGGATGACCGAGGCGCAGAAGGCGCAGGATCAGCGGCGAACCGAACAGCCACAGCATCTCAAGGCACGCCGGTGAAGGTCGACTACGACTTCGCCGTACTTCGCCTCGTCCCGCGCGTGCATACGGGCGCGTTCGTCAACGTGGGCATCGTGCTACACGCGCGTACCGCGGAATTCCTCGGCATGCGCGCAATCACGGACGTCGCTCGGCTCAGCCGTCTCGCCCCTGCCGTCGACGCAGAACTGCTGTCGCGCTATCTCAAATCCTGCGCGGCTATATGTGACGGTGACGAGTCGGCAGGCGATGTCGCGCTTGCGCCGAGCTCCGAGCGCTTCCACTGGCTCACTGCACCAAGGTCCGATGTGATCCAGTCGTCGCCGGTGCACGAGGGAATTTGCGGAGAGCCCGCGAAGGCGCTGGACGAGCTGTTCACGACGTATGTTGGTGACTAGCCCGGTCCAACTTCGTCGCTAGTTTGCACGTGAGGTTCACTGCATCAGGAGCCCGAGGAGATGAACGAAGCCCAGCTCAAGAAGCTGCTCAAGCAGACGCAGGCAGCCGCGGCTAACAAGCCGAAGAAAAACCAGACGTACGACGCAACGCTCGACGCCACTCGTCCCAAGCAGACGAAGGAAGAAGAGGAGGCGGCGTCAGACGCGAAGGATCTCTTCCAGCAGATGAAGAAGCGCGAGTTCTGATACGGCGGCTGCGAGGCGCGAAGTACGAGGCGCGCGTGCCATGACCGACTCCATCGTCCGGCTTCGCGCCGCGGACGGCGCATCCGCCGAGGTTCACCGGTTTGGCGCGCACGTCACTTCGTGGAGGCCGGCGCCAGGTGAAGACGAGCGGTTGTTTCTCAGCGCTCGCTCCGATCTTTCGGGCGACGCCGCAATTCGCGGCGGCATTCCTGTCATTTTTCCGCAATTCGCCGCGGAAGGCCCCCTGCCGCGACACGGATTCGCGCGCACGAGCACGTGGGAACTCGAGTCTCAACACACGGACGGTGGGCTGGCCGTTGCCACGTTCGTTCTCGCCAGCAACGACGACACACGAACAATCTGGCATGCTGAGTTCCGCTCAGCGTTGACGGTGCGAGTTGGCGGAGACCAACTCGTCGTCTCATTGAGCGTTCACAATACCGGCCACGACGACATCAGCTTCACGTGCGCGTTGCACACCTACATACGCGTCCACGACGTGAGTAATGCGAGCATCGTCGGCCTGCATGGCGCGCGCTTTCGTGTGTCAGGAGCGCGTGACGCGCTTCAGTTCGACACCGACGAGATCATCCGTATCAACGGTGAGGTTGATCGTGTGTATGTCGATGCGCCGCGTCGCGTTTTCCTGCGCGAGGCGACGCGCGAGATCGTCGTTGAAGCCGAGGAGTTTCCCGATCTCGTGCTTTGGAATCCCGGTGCGCGCGCCGCATCGTTAGCAGACATGGAGCCCGGCGGAGAGCGTCGCATGGTGTGCATTGAGGCGGCAGCCGTGCAGACACCAATCGTGCTCGGCGCAGACCGACGCTGGAGTGGCTCACAACGACTCACTGCTGTGCCGATGCAAGGATGACTGCGACGCACTTCCTCGTTCGTGAAGTCAGTACCGATGCCGAGGTGGAGCAAGTAAGGCGACTCGTGCGTGCGCATGGCGATGCGCGGCGCGAGGTGCCGGGCGTGGAATACGTCTACGCAGACGCCGAGCGAATGCCCGGTCCGTACGTTCCACCGTGCGGCGGCCTTTGGCTCGCACTCCACGGTGATGCCGGCATTGGCTGCGTTGCTCTCCGGCCGATCGATCACAGATCCGCCGAAGTGAAGCGCATGTTCGTCGACGCTGGGTGGCGCGGTCGCGGAGTGGGACGCGCATTGCTCGAAACCCTGATCGCCGGTGCGCGCGCGCGCGACTACCAGATTCTGAAGCTCGGCACGCTCGATGACATGATTCCCGCGCAGCGTCTCTACGATTCCCTCGGCTTTACACCAGTCGAGCGCTATCGTGCGGACGAACTGATCGACACGCGATTCTACGAGTTGTCGCTTACTTCGTGATCATCTTGAAGGCGTGGTTCCACGAGCCATGTTTCATGCCGTATTTCACCCACAGAATGCACATTGGCTCCAGATCGCGTGCGCCTTCGATGCCGCCAATATCAGTCGTCGTGGGCCAGCCGAGCTGACGTGCCAGTTCAGATACCGTGGCTTTCGCGGCGCCGTCGTTGCCGCAGAGGAAAAGATCGGGCGGCCCGCCAGGAAAGTTCGGATTTACCATGTGGGCATTTCCCACCGTGTTGAACGCCTTGACCACGCGTGCGCCGGGAACCCAACGCTGGACTTGTTCGCCGCCTGAGTCGGTGTGGCCGAGTGCCAGTGCCGGAGGCGCATTCGGCGCGAAAACGAGCGGATTGGTCGCGTCAAGAATGACCTTTCCTTTCACCGCCTCTTCGCTCGCGAGGCGAAGTGCGTTCTCCGTACCGCTCCACAACGTGGCTAGAATGATGACGTCACCGAACGCTGCGGCCTCGGCGAACGTACCGCCGCTCGCCTTCTTGCCGGTGGACTCGATCCACGCCGTGAGTTTGGCGTTGTTGGCGTCGCGCGAGCCCATCATGACCTGATTGCCACTCGCGGCGAGTCCCGCGCCAAGTACGCGTCCAACGTCACCGGTTCCGAGTACGCCAATCTTCATCCGTGAATCCTCATTGCGCTGTGTAAACTTCAGCCGATGACGTCAAATCCCACCATCGTACTATCCGTCATGAAAAGAACCCCATTGCTGCTCGCGGCGTTCACTGCACTTCCTGCGCTCGCGCACGGGCAATCAACCAACTCGCGACTCGTACAGCCAGAGAGGCCGACAGTGGCAACACACGCACACACTGTCGCGCCCGGTTATGTAGAAATAGAGACCGGTTTTCAGGGCGACAACATCGGCAGCATTCGAACCTGGGCGGCGCCAACCGTGGTGAAGGTAGGCGTGTCGTCGCACCTCCAGTTGAATATTGCGTTTCCGCTCTATTTCAGCAGCGATGCTCGCACGAACTCCGGGCTCGGCGACATTACGCTCGGCGTCAAATGGCGCGTGCTCGATGATGATGCGCTGCTCGGCGATTTCGCCGTGTTGCCGGCAATAAAGTTCCCCACGGCATCGAAGAATCTCGGGAGTGGCGATCCGGATGCAGGCGTGACGTTGATCTCGAGCCGAGAGGTGAGCGGCGTGGCGATCGACTTGAATGCGACCTATGCGCGCAACTCCGTGGGGACGAGCAATTCATATGGTTCGGCGCTCTGGACAGCGTCGTTCGGCATTCCGGTGCAAGGCCGGCTTGCGTGGGTTGCCGAGGTGTTCGGTATGCCGGGTCTCGACGGATCACGGCCGAGTACTGGATTTCTCACCGGGCCGACGTTTCTGGTGGTGCCTGAGCTGGGCGTAGACGCCGGCATTATTGTGCCGGTGTATGGTCCACAGTTGAGCGCGATCTACGCTGGCTTCGTGTGGAACGTGGGCAAGCTTGGCGGTTCGGGCAGTTCAGCTCGCGCGGCGGCGCTCGCCCGTAGTTCGTCGAGCCGGAGCGTACAGCGCTGAGTCCTCGGCGGGCTCCTCTGGCTGTTCTACCTCGAAAGACAAACGCCCATGGCGGCGCCCGCTGAGCGTGATCCTCTTCGGGCGCTCTTCGCGTTGTTCCTGACTGTCATCGCGCATCTCGTCGGCCATTTTCCCGTCCTCGAAAAACTGGTCTCGGGCAACTAAGGCAACGGACATACCAGCACCAATCTGCGAAGTGACGAAGAGCACAAAGTGGTGAAAACCTTGCAAACAAAAACGCCCGAGCCTACGAAAGGGCCCGGGCGCGATACGGTAGATCTCACCGGCTATTCGTGCGTTCCGGATGTCGTTCCAGCTGCGTGGAACCGGACGTCCGTCGGGTGCTTGTACGTCTTGTTGTGTATGTACCCTGCCGTTGCCGCCGATGCGACAGCCAGAAACACAACGAACGCGGCGATTCCCCATCCCTCCTGCTTAAAGGGGATGTGACGTCCAGCGTCGGGCGTAGAATGTCCGTCCTGCATCGGCGTCTCCGTTCCGGGTGGAAAGCTCCACAAAACTAATCACGGGCACGCGCGTATAGGAAGACAGGGAGGTCGGCACGCCCAGTGCAGAAAAATGCAATCGACGGTCGCTTCGAGCTCCACTAGGTTTCAGCGAAGCACAAAGCGGATTTCGGCCGTACGCAACATGGCTCCCCCTTGCAGGCGGAAATGAGCGGCTAGCCTCGCCATCACCGAACGCATCCTTTCCAGCGCTCGGGCTGTCCTACATTCGAGTCGCTCACAACTGCCGTGCATTCTCTTCTCGTCGAACAGCTGACCGCCGCCCTCGGGCCGGGCCATACCATCGAGCGCGAACTCGGCGGCGGCGGCATGTCCCGCGTGTTCGTGGCCTTCGACGAAGCGTTGCAGCGGCGTGTGGCGGTGAAGGTCATTCCTGAGCATCTCGCGGCCGCTGTCTCGGTAGATCGGTTCAAGCGCGAGATCCTCATGTCAGCGAGTCTTCAGCATCCGCACATCGTTGGTGTGCTGAGCGCGGGAGAGGCGGCCGGGCTGCCATTCTTTGTGATGCCGTATGTCGAAGGCGAGTCACTGGGTACTCGCCTCGCGCGGACGGGCGCGCTCTCGGTTCGCGAAACAGTTTCCATTCTCAAGGATGTGCTGCGCGCGCTCGCATACGCGCACGAGCGTGGCGTCGTCCATCGTGACATCAAGCCGCACAACATCCTGCTCGCGGCGGGTGCAGCTACGGTGACGGACTTTGGCGTTGCAAAGGCAATCAGTTCTGCGCAGCGGAACAGTGGTGCGCCCGACGGAACGCTGACCGGTACGGGTATGTCCCTTGGAACGCCGCTCTACATGGCGCCAGAGCAGGCGGCAGCGGACCCCGACGTCGATCACCGCGCCGACATCTACGCATTCGGTATCACCGCGTACGAGATGCTGCTGGGGCACCCGCCATTCGCTGGGCTTGCGCCGCGTGCGCTGCTCGCCGCGCGTATGACTCAGGCTCCGCCGGCCATCACCTTCGAGCGTCCTGATTGCCCGCCGGCATTGAATGACTTGATCTTGAACTGCCTCAAGAGCGAGCCATCCCACCGTCCCAATTCGGCGGCAGAAGTACTGGCGGCGCTCGACGAGCCCGGCATCATGAGTGGCGCGTATGCTGCGCCGCCGCGTCGGCCGAGTCTCGGGAAACTGACGCGAGATTGGCGCGCCGTTGCGGCTGCCGTTGTGGTGCTCGTTGCCATGGGCTCGGCGTCATACGCCATTCGTCAGCCCGGCGCAGCAGCGCCCGATACGGTCGTGGCCTCAAAGGCGGCAACGCCGAGTGCCGCGTCGATTGCCGTCATGCCGCTTGTGAGCATCGGTGCGGATTCCGGCAACGCGTATCTTGCCGACGGCATCACGAACGAACTCGCCGCAGCGCTTGGTCGTATTCCAAACGTCCAGGTGGTTTCGCCCGGTCGTGCAGCGGCAATGCTCGCCTCCGGAAGGCTGCCGAGCGATATCGGGAAGGCGTTGAATGTCAGCCTGCAACTCGAGGGAACCGTGCAGCGCGAAGGCAAGCGTCTTCGCGTCACCGCGCGTCTCGTGAGCGTGAGTGACGGCGTGATGAAGTGGTCGGACATGTATGAGCGTGATGCAACCGATCTGCTCACGGTGCAGGAAGAACTCGCGCGCGCCATCACCGACGCTGTTGGTGGAGCGATGGGCAGCAATGTGTCGCTCGCCGGCGTTGCAACGCGCGCAGACAGCGGCAGGCACACATCGAGCGACGCGTATGATTTCTATTTGCGCGGCCGTTTCCAGTTGAGCCGACGCAGCGCCGAGTCGCTCAAGTCCGCAATCGGGTATTTCCGTCAAGCCATCGCGAACGATCCCAAGCTCGCGCCTGCGTACAGTGGTCTCGCCGATGCGCAGGGATTACTCCCGCTCTATTCCAACGCGGCAACGACTTCAACGCTCACCGACGCACTCAAGAGTGCTGATCGCGCCGTAGCGCTGGACAGTACGCTTGCCGAAGCGTGGGCATCACGAGGCGCGCTCCAGAAACGTGTATGGAAGTGGCAGGAAGCCGAGCGCGATCTCAAGAGAGCGGTGTCGCTGAATCCGCGATATGCCACGGCACACCAGTGGCTGGGCGAGTTGTACCTGTTGCTCGGAAGAAATGCAGAGGCAACACGTGAGCTGCAGGATGCGGCACAGCTTGATCCGGCATCGCCGGTGATCGCCGGCTCGCTTGGCGTGAGTCTCGCGCTGCAGGGAAGGAGTGCCGAAGCACTGACGACATCTGAACGCGCGGTATCGTACGACTCCACGCTGATGATTTCTCGATTCATGCTCGGCGCAACCCGGCTGTATCTGCATCAGACTACGAAGGCGATCGAGCCGCTCGAAGCGGCGGTGAAAATCGATCCCACATCGAGACTTGCGCTCGGCGTGTTGGGATTTGCGTACGGAACAAGCGGCGACTCGGCGGCAGCGCGCCGCGTTCGCGCGCGCATCGAGGCAATGCCGGACGCACCGGGAACAGATGTCGCACTGGCGCGAATCGCCTTGGCCCTGGGCGATCAGGGCGAGGCAATGACGAGGCTCGAGAAAGCGGCGAAAGCGCAAGATCCTTTCTTTGCTACCGAGCCCGCGCTCACGCCGATCTTCGATTTGCTGCGGCGTAACCCCAGGTTCATCGCGCTGTTACGCGCTGTCGGCCTACCGGTGACGCCGACGATTGCCACACGATTACTCGTACAACGCGGGAGCGGTCACCGGGTGGGTTGACCTTTCGATGACCTGCTCCCGCCTGATGCACTCGCATTCCACGCAGCGGCCAGCCAACTGACATTGATCAAGGGCTAAAGAAATTCCGTGAGACGACGACACTGATGAGTGTCTTCCGTCTCACGGACTTTTTTCGCGCCTACGAGTCTCACGCATGCCTATCCGTCCCCGCGCACTAGCAGTCATCGGAGCTCCGCTTGCAGGGTGGGCGTTGTTCGGGTGCCTGACCCTGGCTGAAGTCGGGACGGAATCGGCCGGCGCGCTGGCCGTGCTATGGTCTGTATTCTGGGTGGCAGCCGGCTGGCTCGGCACGCGTCGCGGCGGACTGACCGCGTCGTTGCGCGGCGGGGCAATCGTCACCTCGCTGTTGCTTCCGGTCCCGACGTATCTGCTCACGCTTGGCGCCGCGTGGTTGGCGCTGGTGCCGTCGGCGGTTGGACTCCCGATGTTCGCGATCTTGTGTTCATCGGCACCGCTGTTCTTCTGGTCGTTGACGGTGAAGAGCAAGCGTCGTCAGCGCAATTCGGGCCCGATGATGGTGATGGATTGGCATCACTACGACTCACAGGCGCCGGCCGGCTCCATCCCGCCGCGTAACTCCTCGATGCGTCGCGCGATTTGATGAACCGAATTGCGTAGATTGCGAGTGCGTTCACACCCAGAACTCACTCGCTCCATGCAAGCGATTCGTGTCACTGAAATTGGCGGGCCGGAAGTACTTCGGCGTGCGACTGTTGAAGATCCGACACCGGGTCCCGGTCAGGCACTCATTCGCGTTGACGCCGCGGGCGTGAACTTCATCGAGATCTACTATAGAAAGGGTCTCTACTCCACGCCGATTCCGTTTATCCCGGGAAGCGAAGGTGCAGGCACTGTCACCGCTATCGGCGAGGGCGTGACAGACATTCGCGTTGGCGATCGTGTGGTGAGTCAGGGCTTGAAAGGATCGTACGCCGAGCTCGCAGTTGCCGATGCGCAGACGTTGATTCGCGTTCCAGATGGAGTGGACACGAAGGTCGCAGCCGCAGTGTTTCTTCAAGGACTGACGGCGCATTACCTCACTACATCCGTTCATCGATTGCAGCGCGGAGAACGATGTCTCGTGCACGCCGCCGCTGGCGGTGTCGGTCTATTACTTTGTCAGATCGCGAGGCACATCGGTGCGCATGTCATCGGCACTGTGTCGAGCGATGAAAAGGCCGCGCTTGCACTCGCGGCAGGCGCAGAAGAGGTGATCAAGTACACTGAGGAAGACTTCGTCGATGGCGTGATGCGGATCACTCAGGGACGGCGAGTTCACGTTGTATACGATTCTGTTGGAGCAACGACATTTCTTCGCAGTATGGATTGTCTGGCGCCGCGCGGAATGCTCGCGCTGTTCGGTCAGTCGAGTGGACCGGTTTCTCCGTTTGATCCAAATATTCTGAACAAGAAAGGATCACTGTTTGTGACTCGCCCTACACTCGGACACTATGTCGCAACGCGACAAGAGCTAGAGTGGCGCGCGAAAGAAATACTTGATTGGGTGATGGACGGCACGGTCAATGTTCGTATAGATCGTGAAGTTGCATTACGTGATGCAGAACACGCGCATCGCGCGCTCGAAGCAAGATCGACGAAAGGCAAGGTTGTAATCGTTACAAATTAGTGGTAGTGCCGTGGTGACTTCGTCCGATACTGACAGTCACTAGGGCGACAGGACATCGTGATCCATCCGATACGTCGGCGTGCGATGTCAATAGTTACCGTCCCGCGTGTAATTCCTCTCGCGGCGACATAAGCAAGAACAGCTGGTTTGCGTGCCCTCGGGCCGCCGTCACGGCCAGCAACCTTTCTTCTGGAAGTTCCACACATAATGCGCAGACTCACCATCCTACGCGCGGCGTGCGCCGCGACTGTTGGTCTTGTTGCCTGCTCGTCTGATTCGCCGTCATCGCTGCTCTCGCCGTCCGACGCATCACTGTCGACTGGTGTGGCAGCGAAACTTGCAATTAGCGGACTCAGCAGTACAAATCTCCAACTCGGCATGAGCGATACGCTCTCGGCTACCGTAACAGATGCATTGGGTGCATCGGTCCCCAATGTCGTTGTTGGCTGGTGGTCATCGAATGCAGCAATTGCATCCGTTTCATCCACGGGTGTCATCACGGCGAAGGCACTCGGCTCCGTTCACATCAGCGCATTCATTGGCAGCGTTGGCAATTCAGTTGTCGTGAATGTTGTTCCTGTCATCATCGTGACGTCGGTGACGATGACGCCGACGGCTGCCACGCTCGCTCGTGCCGCAACGTCGCAGGCAACTGCCACGGCACTCGATGCAACTGGCAAGGCTGTCGCTGGTCAGACGTTCGTCTGGGCAAGCACGAGCCCTTCCATCGCAACGGTTTCCGCGAGTGGCTTGATTACGGCCGTTGGCGTCGGCTCGACAACGATCACGGCGACGCTTGGCGCAATGAAGGCAACGTCCACGATCACGGTTGCCGTAGCGGCTCCGCCGCCCGTCAACCTGCCGCCGATCACCTCGATTTCCGGCGAGACACTGGCAGCGCTTCCGTCGACATACTTGAACACCACCGCACCTGCCGCACCGGCATCGGGCGGAAAGATCATCAGCGTTACCACGGCGGCAGCGTTTCAGGCGGCGCTCAACAGCGCCAACTATGGTGACGTCATCGCCTTGGCGAACGGTGTGACCTTCACGGGCAACTTCAATTTGCCGGCGAAGGGCGCGAACAACGGCAATTGGATCATCATCGAACCGGCCAGCATGGTTGGCATGCCGGCGCAGGGTGCTCGCATGACACCGTCGCTCGCCGCCGCAGTGCGTCTCCCGGTGATCGCAACGGCGAACAACATGGGCACACTCGTCACGACGCCGAACTCGCACCACTATCGCATCATCGGCATCGAGATCACGCAGACCACGGCGTCGACCAACAACTCCGGCATCGTCCGTCTTGGTGAAGACGGCAACAACACGCAGACGACGCTTGCCGCGATTCCACACGACCTGGTACTCGATCGCGTGTACATCCATGGCGTGGGTACGGTGAACACACGCCGTTGCATCGGCCTGAACTCCGCGTCGACGGCCGTTATCGATTCGTACATCAGCGCGTGCCACGACAATTCCTCCGACGCGCAGGCCATTGCTGGCTGGAATGGCCCAGGGCCGTTCAAGATCGTGAACAACTATCTCGAAGCGTCCGGCGAGAACATCATGTTTGGCGGCGCAGATCCGAACGTCCCGAACCTGACGCCGAGCGACATCGAGATTCGTCGCAATCACTTCTTCAAGCCAACGGCGTGGAAGTCACAGGGCTGGCTCGTGAAGAATCTGTTCGAACTCAAGCATGCCCAGCGCGTGCTGGTTGAGAGCAACCTGTTCGAGAACAACTGGACGAACGGTCAGTCGGGAACTGCCATCGCCATGAAAAAGGTGAACCAGAGCGGCACCTGCACGTGGTGCGTCACTCAGG
>JBBQHJ010000025.1:0-25275 GCA_038323865.1 Gemmatimonadales bacterium | reverse complement strand
GCGCACACTACTCTTTCCGCCGGACGAATCGGCCGTCGCTCCTGACGACCCATGTCTTCCCGCTATCGGAGGACGTGGAGAAGATGTGGCGAATGATGTCGGGCGAGACGTTCTGCAGGACATTGGACGCCATCACTCGGTTTCCCTTGGGATCGAGCTGCCATCCGGTGAATCGCATCGTTCCGTCGCTGAACGTGCCCTCATCGAAGACATTCGATCCGTTGGAATCATCATTCCAGACCATGCGCCACGTTTTGCGCGTGACGTCGTAGAACACCATGCTCATGCCGGCATTGCCCTTCCCGGTCCACCGCTCCACAAAGACGCATCCGTCGTATTCGCGTGTGTTGCGCAACTCCCCGCCTGACGGCGCATCAGGTTTGCTCCACGGCTTGGCGTCGAACGTGCCGACCCAATAGTCGAAGGTGTGTACCGCACGACAGGGATAGCGCGCGTCCTCGGACTGGGCTTGTGCAGTCGCGAAACTTGGAGTGAGACTGGCAGCGGCCAGCAGCGTGTAGAAACGGAGACGCGAACGCCACGTACGACTGATCATGCAGAACCTCGAAGGTATGGAATGCGAGAATACAGAGGGACATCGGTGGCGCGCCTCTGATCACGAGTTGATACAGCGGTCGCCAAGTGGCGGGAGTGATAGGGATTCTTGCCGGCGATGGGCCAGCGAAAAGTCGCGAACCGATGAAAACAGTTCGTGAACGACGGGAACAACACCGCGGCAAAATGAATGCGATGATGCGTCGCTCAACGGCGTACATTCCAGCCGTGAAAACGCGCTTCGGTCACCTGCGGTCTTTCAACATGCAGAGCAAACCGCATGGCATGTCCGTGTGGACGATGCCCATCGTCATCGAATGTGTGCAGGCGTTGCTGTTCGCCGCGCAGGAATATTCCGTTGCGACGTCGTTCGGCGTGCCAACCTCGTGGTGGCGGCATGTCGCGAAGGCGCTCGTGTTCTGCAGCCCGTGGGCGCTGTTCGCGCCCGGAGTTCGACGACTCGTTCAGCGTGCGATTCGTTTTACGTGGCCGCAATGGAAGACCACCGCCGCGCTGCTCACGCTCGGCGCCGGCGCGTGCGCGCTTCAATCGCTGCTCATGACGACATTCGCGCACACGGTGAAATGGCGGGAGCTCCAGCTCGCGCCAGGACGACCATCGCCGTTCGCGTACGAGATCGCTCGACGCGCCGTGGGTACAATCACCGGCAGCCTGCTGCAGATCTTGTTGTTCGCTCTCGTCTACTACGCGCTGGAGCAGTTTCGTGAGCGCCAAAGCCGTGACCTTGCCGAATCCGAGCTGCGCAATCGCTTGGCCGAGGCCGAGCTCGGATCGCTGCGCACGCAACTTCAGCCGCACTTTCTGTTCAACACGCTGAACACGATCTCCGCACTCATGCGATCAGACCCGGACGCCGGCCAACGTGTCATCGCCGGACTTGGTGATCTGCTTCGCGCTTCGCTGGACCAGCTTCGGGAACAGCAGGTGTCGCTCGACGAGGAGCTCGATTTCCTTCGTCTGTATCTGGACATTCAGCAGGCGCGCCTCGGCGATCGGCTGAGCTGGGATCTCGACGTACAATCCGACGTGCGCTCGGCGCTGGTGCCGAGTCTGCTCCTGCAGCCGTTGGTCGAGAATGCGTTCCGGCATGGGTTGGAACCCAAGCAGGGATCCGGGCGCGTGTCGGTTCGTGTGCGTCGCGACGGCGCGGCGCTCACGATCGAGATTGACGACGATGGCCGCGGCCCGGGCACGCTCCCATGCACCGAGGGCATCGGATTGAGGAACACGCGCGAGCGCCTTGCCCGGCTCTATGACAATGATTGGTCGCTGGACTTGCAGCCGGGCGCGGAGTGCGGCACCATCGTTCGCATTCGCCTGCCCTTCGAGCCGGATGAGCGACTGGCCGCCGACATCCAGCGTCGATGAGCCAACCGGTGCGTGTCGTCATCGTGGACGACGAGGCCCCCGCCCGCGAACTGTTGCGATCCATGCTCGATCGCGAAGACGGCGTGCACATCGTCGGCGAGGCATCCGATGGCCAACAGGCCGTCGCGTGCATTACACAGTCCCGTCCCGATCTCGTGCTGCTGGACATTCACATGCCCGGCGGTGACGGCTTCGAGGTGATCGAGGCGGTGGGCGCACACGCCATGCCGCACGTGATCTTCATGAGCGCGTACGATCGCTATGCCCTGCGCGCGTTCGACGTCCATGCGCTCGATTACCTCCTCAAGCCGTACGACCAGGACCGATTGTCACGGGCAATTCGGCGCGCCGCAGCTCGCGTCCGCGAGTTGAACCATGACGATCTCGAAACGCGGTTGGCGACCTTCGTCGAGCACGTGCAGAGCCGGCGGGCGTACCCGCAACGTGTCGGGGTCCGCACCGACGGGCGAACGATGTTCATCGATACGCGGGACATCGACTACATCCAGGCCGCGGACAAGGTGCTCCTCGTGCGGACCGGGAAGACAACGCACACGATGCGGATCACGATGAATGCCATGGAATCGCAGCTCGATCCGGCCACGTTCGTGCGCGTTCACCGCTCCACGATCGTGAACGTCACCCGCGTGCAGGAGATTCAATCGTGGTTTCAGAACGACTTCATGCTCATCCTGCGCGACGGTACGCGCGTCACATCGGGCCGAGCGTATCGCGCCGCGGTGAAGGGAATCTTGAATGCCGTGATTCGGTAGGGCATCTCGTCGACACGTACGACGAACTACAACTCACCCCGCGCAGGTGCCACTCACATAGCGCTTTTGACGGCTCGCGTCAGAATGCACGGATCTCGCCGAGCAATGCGATACACTCACTGCGCGCGTGGTAACACGTGTGATGGTCATTCGTCTTGGAGGACGGACGTACAGCGCGGGCGCATCTATGGTGCGGTCGCGCTGTATGCCTTGTGGTCCCAACTCACAGATGTACGCCTCAACGAGCGCAAATGCCCATTCGTCGCCCTGCTCGTGGCGTTGGTCACATCGTCGATGAGGAACTCGCCGTGTGCGGGTACACTGTCCGTTCCGCCGACTTCAAGGCCATATGCGCAACGTCATCCTGCTGAATGTCATCACTGCCGCGAGCCTGGGAAGTTCGATTCAGGCTGAAGCCCAGGCAGGCGCCGTCATCCTCCCGTACACGAACGCGTGGATGATGAGTTTTCATGGGGACACCGGTGCGGCTCCGCCACCCGCCCTGTGGGAAGATCGAATGGACACGGTAACGTGGAAGGGCCGTCGCGCTCTGCAGCGCACGCAGGTAGAGCACATCAAGCGGCCCACGGGAGAGGCCACTATTCGCTACCTGAATGTGTTCGTTCCGAACACGCTCGAGCCGTTGCTGACGGAGCGTCGCCGAGGAGACGGCGTTTTTGAGCGCGCAGAGTACGATGGCATGCGTGTGCATGAAGTGCACAGCGTGCCGGGCTGGAATGCAGCGCGGCTCACAGCGGGTCCGCCACACGATTCCACCGTGCGCGACTTTGTCGTGGGCCGCAAGTTCCTCGACTTCTACGGCGGCATGTACGCCGTTGTCATGGCCGGACGGCCGCTCAAGGAGGGCACGAGCGGAACGTTCGACGCGCTGATGGGCGACTCGGTGGTTGCCGTGCGTTATCGCGTGGAAGGACGCGAGGCGGTACGCGGCGTCGGAGGCCGGCCCACTCAGGCAACGCGCGTGCAGTTGGGATCTCCCGGCGATGCAGGCGGGAGTTATACCGCCTGGATCAGCGACGCGCCGCCTTATGTGCTGCGCCTCACCACACCGCAGGCGCGGCCTAAGGGCTATTGGTCGTGGGATGAAGTACCGTAGGTCTTTTAGATCGGGCAAAAGCGACCCCCAACCGACGCCCAATGGAAACGTTAGCGCCTAACAGCCTCGCGAAAGCACAGTGCACCGCGCGCACCTCGGCAAACAGGTGGGCGTGCGTTGCGTTCGTCATCGCCGCGGCGATCCTGGCGGTGCCCGGTGCTGCGCGTGCGCAAACAGCGGCGGCTCCGGCCTGCGCAAATGATTCCACATTCCACTATCTGGACTTCTGGGTGGGTGACTGGAGCGTCATCGATGATGCGACCGGCAAGGAAGATGGCACCGACCTGGTCGAGCGCATCCTCGATGGATGCGCCGTGATGGAGAGCTGGCACGGAAACGATGGATCGGCCGGGAAAAGCCTTTTCTACTTTGTGCCGTCGGAGCGCCGGTGGAAACAGGTTTGGGTAACGCAGCAGGCGCTTGCCCTCGGAGGGATGAAGGAAAAGCGACTCGTGTGGCGCGGCGCCGATGGGAGCACGCGCTTTCAGGGCGAGTTGGTCGGTGAGCGAGGCCGAGTGCTCCTGGATCGCACGACGCTAACGCCGTTAGCCGGCGGAAGAGTGCATCAGGTCATCGAGCACTCACTCGACGGCGGCACCACATGGGTGGAATCGTTTCGAGCCACCTACGTTTCTCGTGCGAAACAATAGCAGACGGACACTCTTCGGGCGTCAATCACATTCACGCTGGATCGAGGCGCACTATCGCTACCGATGCTGTTCCGGTTCCCAGTCGTCGCCGGATTTCCGTCTTCTTCTACGGCTCATTCATTCGCCGCGACGTCATGGCGCGTGGCGGCCTGAACCCGGAGCGGTTTGAGGTCGCACGTCTGAGCGGCTTCGAGATTCACATCAGTCCCTATGCGGCGCTCACGCCTTCGACGCAATGTTCGGTGTACGGCGTTCTCGTACAGGCGACGCATGAGGAATTGGCGGCCTTGTACTCGATGGACGGCGTCGGCGTATTTCACCCCGAAGCTGTCGTGGTCGAGACGGCTGGTGGAAAACTCACTCCGGCGCTGTGCTACATCCCCCCGTCGGCCGGCGACGGCCCGGCGGATCGCGACTATCTCGACCGTCTGGTGGCTGCGGGCCGCGAATACGGTTTCCCCGACTGGTATCTCCACCATCTGAACGAACGCCGGTCCACCTAGCCTGGAGAAAAGCTGCGCTTCTCGGCGCGCCTGGCGTATGTCGTTTCCCTCCTGCTCGGCATCTGGCGCGGCGGATGGATGGCGCATACGAGCGACGTCGTCGCTGCTGGTGATGTTCGTGATTGGCTTGGGCGTGTCGTCAAAGGTGTTCCGTTGAGAATGACTTAGTGGGACGAGTCGCGGAGCGCGGGCGTTCGGCCTCGCGCGCGATTGCTCGAGCCATGGCGCTGAAAATCAGCTTGTGGACGGGATAGAGGAGATACCAATAGAGCGCACCAGCAAGTCCGCGCGGCGCAAAGATCGCCGTTTGCGCGAGTACAGACCTGCCGTCGCCGGTGGGTGCGATTTCCCACTGCAACCACGCCTGCCCCGGCACCTTCATCTCTGCGCGCAAGCGAAGGCGCCGCGGCGGATCGCTCACCTCGACACGCCAGAAGTCCACCGCTTCGCCGGGAAGTAACACCGTCGCATCGCGCCGGCCTCGCCGAAGTCCTGGGCCGCCAACCAGCCGGTCCAGAAGTCCGCGCAGTTTCCACGCCCAGTTCCACGCGAGCCATCCGCGGTCGCCGCCCAGCGAAGAAATTGTGTCGAACAGCTGCGCAACGGGCGCATGCGACTCGACCGTCCGGACCTCGCGTATCAATCCTTCACGGTCACTCAACTCCACTGTCGGCGACGCGTTTAGTGCGTCGCTCCACGCCGTCTCCACGCGCTGGCCGGTGGTGCGCTCCAGTGCGCGATCGAGGGCAGCTCGGTAAGACATAGGTTCGACTTCGGGGAACAACGCACGCGCTGTAGTGGTGTCTGCGAGCACCGGGTCTACGACACCCTCGATAAGCGGAACGGCGATGCTGTTCGGGAGCGGCGTTACGGCTCCAACCCACCGCGCCGCGAGCGACGGTGCGAGCACCGGGACAGGAATGATCACGCGATGCAGACCGCGCGCCTCGGCGTACTGGAGCATCATCTCGCGAAACGTCAGCACATTGGCGCCAATGTCCACAATGCCCGAAGGCGCCCGCTCGCCGGCGAGTACCAGATAGCGCAGGACGTCGGCAACGCCAATCGGCTGGACGTCGTTGAGTATCCAGCGCGGCGCAACCATCACGGGCAGCCGCTCGGTGAGGTAGCGGACCATCTCGAACGACGCGCTTCCCGAGCCGATAATCGGTCCGGCGCGAAGCTCGGTCGTCGGCAGCGATTCGCGCAGCACTCGGCCCGTTTCGGCGCGGCTGGCCAGGTGCTTCGATGGCGCGTGTGTCGTACGCGGCAACAGTCCGCCGAGGTAGACGAGGCGCGGCAGGTTGCCCGCAGCGCGTACGAAGTTCATTGCGGCCTCGCGATCCCGCTCCGCAAAGTCGGTTCCCGAATACATCGAATGCACGAGGTAGTACGCGGTGTCTATCCCGTCAAACGCGCCGATCAGAGATGATGCGTCGAGCAGATCGCCCGCGCGAATCGTCACCCGCTCCGACCATGGGCGCTGCACCGCGCGCCGCGGATCACGAACGAGGATCGTCACCGCGTGCCCGCGCTCGAGCAGCAGCGGGACGAGCCGCCCGCCTATGTAGCCTGTCGCTCCGGTCACCAGCACGCGCATGTCGCCTCCACTCGAGAATCCCGCTTCAAGCTAAGTGATTCAGCTCCTCCTTCGTTCCGCGGCACGGATCGCGCTAACGTCTCCCGCACGATGACAGCCAGCCGCATCCTTGTCACCGGCGCCACGGGGTTCATCGGTGTCGAAGTCGCCCGTCAACTCGCCACGGGTAGCGTCCCCGTGCGCCTCATGATCCACCGCACGCACCGCGCTCGGTATGTTCGCGACTTCTCGCACGACACGGTGCTCGCCGACCTTCGCGATGAGGCGTCGCTCGCCCGCGCCGTCACGGGCGTTGATGTGGTGATCCACCTCGCCGGTCGGGCGACATTCGAGTCGTACTCGCTGCTGCGGTCTACCATCGTCACCGGCACGGAGTTGCTCGCCCGCGCCGCCGCGTCAGCAGGCGTCGCGCGATTTATCTTCGCCAGCAGTACGGCGGTGTATGACGGTACCGGCGAACCGGCCGACGAACACACGCCTCCTCGCCCGTGGTCCGGTTACGGGCACGCCAAGCTCGCCGCTGAGCACCTGCTCGCAGCCGTTGCCGCCGAGACAGCTCTGCACGTGGGCACACTCCGCCTGCCGCACGTCTATGGTGCACGCGACGCGATGTTCTCGATGGTACGACGCGGGCTGCTCATCTCACCGGGGCGCGGCAACGTGCCTTTCTCGCACCTTCATGTCGAAGACGCCGCCCGTCTGCTGATCCGCGCCGCCGACGTGGACTGGCAGGGTACGAGCCCCGTTGCCGATGACAGGCCTGCATCGTGGCGCGAGTTCATCGCCCTTGTTCGCGCAAACGTTCCGTCGCTGCGCGAGGTCCGCGTCCCTGCCGCGGTCGCCCGCGTCGGCGCCGCACTCACGGCCACGCTCTCGCGTTTCCGCGGGCTCCCTACGCTGCTGACTCCCGACGGAGTCGCTGGTTGGAACCGATCACTCGTTGTCGCTCCGGGCACGCTCTGGCCCGCGCTCGGTATTGTGCCACGATTCGCGACAATCGACAGCGGCGTTCCCGCCGCAGCTCGCGACGCCTCGACAACCGGATGGATTCACTCTGTCGATGACCACCACGGGCGACGCTAGACGCTCGTAAGTGACGCTTCCCTTGGTGCCGCCGAGAACTCGGCGAGACCAGTGCCCACCACGATTCCGATCTTTTCCAGATTTGTGCGAAGCGCCTGCGCTCCTGCTCCGCCAGCGATCAGTCCAATGCGGATGGGCAACATCGAGCGCAGCGCGCGTAGCTGCGCCAACACCTCGGCGCGGTTGTCCACGTACACTATGCTAAGCGCGACGAGCTGGGCCTCCATTTCGATAGCGCAGGCGGCAATGTCCGAAGCAGGGACGTCGGCGCCGAGGAAGATGACGTGCCATCCGTGAGCGGCGGCCGCCGCGCCTGCGAGCGCGGCACCAATGGCATGGCGTTCCCCCGCCGGCGTGGCGACGACGACGCGAGGGGCGTCGCTCGCCGGCGCAATGTCGCGCATGATGCCGGTGACGAGTGCGTAAACCACAGCGGAGGCGAGGTGCTCCTGTGGTATTGTGAGCCGCCCCGCGTGCCACTCCTCACCGATGCGCCGCAGCAGGGAGACGGCCACCTGCTCCAGGAACGTGGCAGTTCCGAGAATGGCGGCGGAGCGTCGTAGCACTGCGTCTACCCGTGCGGCGTTCATTGCGCGGGTGTGGGTGAGTGCCTCGTTGACGGCGTCTTCCGCGCGCGGGTCGTTGGCGGGCGCCGGGGCGTCGGCTCGTGCGCGAGCATCCTCGCGCAGGATATGCTGCAGTTCTGCGGTGGAGAGCCGCGCCACCTGGCCAATGGCCCGGCCGGCTTCGGAGACGTCTCGGAGAGTGCGGAGCCGCTCTACGTCCTCGTCGGTGTAGAGGCGCTGTCCATCGTCCGCTCGAATAGGCGTGACCGCGGCATATCGACGTTCCCAGACGCGCAGCACGTCTTGCGAGAGTCCGGTGCGAGCGGCGACGACGGCAATGGGGTGCCGCGCTGGCTCGGGAACGGGTGATATGGGCGCAGTCATCGACGTATCCTACAATGTGTCTAGCATTTGTCAATCTCTTTTGCTAGACAACCCCTTGACAAAGATGGCTTGTCCGGTGATAATACTTGGACATACGCTGGACAAAGCAACGGGGGTAGTTCGCGGCTAAGCGGCCGACCGGCGCATCCAGCAGCCATCACGGACGCGCGTCACGCGCCGGAAACCCGAGAACGCCACATGAAAAATCACATTTTCGCAGCGGTCGCATTCGCGGCCATCGCCACCACGCCGGCAACTGCGCCGGCGCAATCCAAGGGAGCAAAGCCAATGCAGAACATCGTCGAAATCGCCGCAGCCAACGGCAACTTCAATACGCTCGTCGCGGCCGTGAAGGCGGCTGGGCTGGCAGAGACCCTTTCCGGAGAGGGCCCGTTCACCGTGTTCGCCCCCACCGATGCAGCGTTCGCCAAGCTGCCGGCCGGTACCGTCGAGGCGCTCTTGAAGGACAAGGCAAAGCTGACGTCCATCCTCACATTCCACGTGCTGTCGGGTAAGGTGATGTCCGCCGACGTGGTGAAGGCTGGCGGTGCAAAGCCCGCGTCCCTCGAGGGTGAGAAGCTGAACATCGTTGTGCGGGACGGCAGCGTGTACGTTGACGGTGCCAAGGTAGTGACGGCCGACATCGTTGCTTCGAATGGCGTGATCCACGTGATCGACGCTGTGCTGCTTCCGAAGCCGGCCATGGCCGCGTCCCACTAATACAGGAGAATCGCGTGCACGCCGTTTTGGCAATGTTGGTTGCTTCGTTCTACATGCCTGTCGACACCACGCCGGTTTTCCCGGTGGTGGAAGGCAGCAACCTCGAGGGTCGCAGCATGACCCTCCCCGCAGATTTCGGGGGTGACCTGAACGTCGTGCTCGTGGCTTTTCAGCGAGAGCAGCAGGCAGATGTTGACACATGGACCCCGGCGCTCAAGGCGTTGACCTCCGAGCGCCCGGGGCTCCGCGTGTACGAACTGCCAACACTCGGTCGGCGTTACCGCCTGATGCGGAGCATTATCGACGGTGGCATGCGTCGCGGCATCCCGGACCCCGCGGTGCGCGCTTCCACCATCACGCTCTATATCAACAAGGACTCCTTCAAGCGACCCATGGGGATCCAGTCCGAAGACACCATTTACATATTTCTTGTGGAAAGGTCCGGTGCAATTCGCTGGCGCGGGCAAGGGCCCTTTGCGCCGGAGATGGGGCGCCAGCTAGCCGCCGCGGTGGCTGGACCTTAGTCCACCGCTCGCGGTGAACTATTTCATCGATTGCACCAGTTCCACAAACTGATCGACCGCCATCTCCGTCCCCTCGAGAAATCCGGACCTTCTGTTGTTCTCACAGTCTGCTTCATCCCGATGCAGCGCGGTGAAGACATATCGAGTTCCAGTTCCCGCGCTCTCCATCGTGACAATCGCGGTGATCGGAATGTCGTCGAAAGTTGCGGGACGATAGTCGGGAAACAGCATCGACGTCCAGACAAGTCGCTCCATTGGAACGACATCGAGGAAGCAGCCAAGATTGGGAACCTCCGGGCCGCCCTGCACGGCAATGGTGATGCTGAACTTGCCGCCTGGCCGCACGTCCAGTTCGCAATCGGACACACGCCCCCACGCCTTGGGCATGTACCACTCCTTGAGATGTTCCGGTTTCGTCAACGCTTCCCACACGAGATGCTTGGGCGCGTCAATGAACCGTTCGATGGCGAAATCAAGTTTCGGATTGATCGTGAAGGGCATGCTCATGATTGTCATTTCGTCTCAGTGAGTTGTTTGACGTATTCGTCGAAGCGGTCCAATCGGGCTTCCCACAACTGACGCCGCTCGGTCAGCCAGTCTTCAGCGACTTTGAACCGCGCGGGTGCGATCTCATACGTCCGCACCCGCCCTCGCTTCTTCGACTTCACCAGCCGGCTCCGTTCGAGAATCGACAGGTGCTCCACGAACGAGGGGAGTTTCATGTCGAACGGTGCCGCCAGCTCGCTGACGGTCGCCGGTCCGGCGGACAGTTGCTCCAGCACCTTCCGCCGAGTCGAATTGGACAAGGCATGAAAGACATCGTCAGTGACTGCCGCGTGGACCATTGCAACACCGCTCGACTGGTTGGGCTACCCGATTCTACCATCGGATAATACTTAGGTCAATACCTAAGTATCAATTCGTCGTTGTCGTCGACGCATTTTGCCCTGAACACCGATGCGCGCAGTTCCCACCGACATCACCCCCGCGCGCTGACGCTATTTCGCGAGTTGCCGCCTGTGCCCGTGTGCGGCTCGCTGACCACGTGCTAGATAGACGGCGGAACTCTCGCCGCACGCCACGCCTGCGGTGTTTCGCCCGTCCAGCGCTTGAACGCCCGGAAAAACGCCGCCGGTTCTACGTAGCCGAGCAGGAACGCGACTTCGGATGAGCTGAGTCGCTGGTCCTCGAGGAGCAACTCGGCGCGTTCGTGACGCAGCGCGTCAAGGATGGACGCAAAGTTTGCATCCTCCTCCGCGAGCCGCCGATGCAGCGTGCGCTCCGACACCGCGAGTCGTTGTGCGACATTGGCGAGTCGCGGTTCACCATGCGCAAGGAGGCCGCCGATCTCACGACGCACTTTGTCCACCCAGCGGACATCATCGGGCAGTGCGCCGTGCAACGCTTCCACTCGGCGCGCGAGGTAACCGAAGAGCGCGGGATCTCGCCGCGGCAATGGTACTTCGAGGACAGACGCATCGAACGCAACCTCGAACAGCGGCGCGCCCCAACTGACGGAACATCCGAACCAGCGCTCGTGCCGCTCCGGATCAGCGGGGCGCGCCATCGGATAGACGATGAAGCGCGCGCGAACGTCGCGACCACATAACCCGCGCATTGACGACACCGTCGCCGCAGCCTGCGCGTACACTGGCTCGCGCAGCCGCGCAAACGGCATCGGTACCTGCTTTACGAACACGACGCGGTCACCCTCCGGACCCGTTCTAAGATCCGTGCGCGGAATCAGGTCGGGATGAAGCACTGTCCGGAACCGGTCGCGCCACGCGAGTGCTTCGCCGACGGTCGCACCATGCTGCATCGCGTAACCCACAACGCCGAGTGGCGCCATGCCGAGTCGGTCGCCGAGGTCGAGGCCGATGCGCGCGCGAGACAGGATCTCCCAGAGACGCAGGTCGTGCTCGATCGGCAGACGAGCATCGGGATCAGCAAGCAGGGCGGGGTCCAGCCCCGCACCGGCGATAAGCGCGTCGCGGTCCTGACCGAGACTCACCGCGGCATCGAGCACACCCGCGACGACGGCAGAGAGAATCGTGTGGTCGTACATCGCTGGAATTTGCCGCCGTGGCGGCGAGGGCCACAAGGTTGGCGGATCCGGCCAGTCACCTGCGCCATTCGCGACACCAGCTTGCGGACATACCCTTGTGGAGCAACAGAATGCGATTAACTGATCTGCGCGTCGCCGTCGTCGGCGGCGCGATTGGCGGGAGTGCCGCCGCGCTCCTGATGGCGCGTGCGGGCGCCGCGGTGACGGTGATGGAACGTGTGGCGCAGCCGCACGCCGCGGGTGCCGGTATCGGCATCGCCGAGAATGGCATGGCGGTGCTCGCGTCGCTCGGCTTGCGGGCCGCGCTTGATGTCGCGAAGGAAGTCTCAGGTGCGCGGATCGTCGATGCGAAGGGCCGCCTCCTGCTTGAGCCTCACGCGCCCGCGCCACGCATCGCGATGCTGCGTCGCTCGACTCTGCACGGTGTATTGATGGACGCCCTCGCCGCCGAATCGCGCATCGTGCGCCGATTTGGAGCGTGCGTCCGTCACGTCGAGCTAGACGGTGCCGTCACGTTCACAGACGACGGCAGCGAGCACGTGTTGCGCGCCGACCTCGTGATCGGTGCGGACGGAGTTCATTCCACCGTGCGCGAGATGGGCGATTTTGGCGCGGCGGTACGCTCGACTGGGATTCGCTATGTGCGCGGAATTGCGAGCGCAGGTCTCGAGACCGGCACGGAAGCGTGGACGGGCGCCGGCGTCTTCGGGTCGTTCGCGGTTGACCGTGGCAGCTATTTCTATGCGTCGTGCGGAACGCGCGCGGCACGTGAGGCACTCGACGCAGGGAACCTGCGCGCGTTCCGCGACGTCTGGGCGTCGGCATACGCACCGGCGGCGCGGATGCTCGATGACATGGAATTGTTCGATCAATTGCTCGTGAACGCGGTGAAAACAGTGCGGTGCGAGCGGTGGAGTGATGGTGTGTTGACGTTGGTTGGCGACGCGGCACACGCCATGGCGCCCAACCTTGGGCAGGGCGCGAACAGTGCGCTCGTGGATGCAGCGGTGTTGCTGGATGAGATGCAGCGCGCAACCACACTGCCCGAGGCGCTGTTGGCATATGAGACACGACGCAAGACTGCCGTCGCGCGCGTCGCAACTCTCTCGGCGCGCCTTGGCCGAGTCGCCGAAGTCACCACGCCGGTGTTGCGGCTGTTGCGGGATCGCGTGCTCATGCCTGCAGCGCGAATGATATCGACGTCGAAGGACGCGGAGATGGTGCTGCAGGAATCGCCAGAGACACTCTTCAGGATCGGGCACTCGTAGCGCCAGGGTCGTGCGTTGTGTCGCGGCCGGCCGTTTTTTCCGCTGAACAAGTCCGGCTTGGACCGAAAATGGCCGCCATGGTTAACACGCGGTACGTTTTCCGCCTGTCGGTCCCCACCCGGCTACGAAAACCCTCGCCGTCGAGGCTCCTGATGGAAGCTGGGCTCCGCGACCGGATTCAGGCCGCGCTTGGTGACGCATATCGCATTGAGCGCGAGCTTGGTGGCGGCGGGATGTCCCGCGTGTTTGTCGCGCCGAGTACGCGCACTCGCAGGGCGTGGTGCACCGCGACATCAAGCCCGACAACGTGTTGATGGCCGGCAGCTCGGCAACGGTCGCTGATTTCGGCATCGCAAAGGCGATCTCCGCGTCGCGTACGGCACTGCCCGGGAGCACGCTGACGTCGGCGGGAACAAGCATCGGCACGCCGTCGTACATCGCGCCAGAACAGGCGGCCGGCGATGCGAGCACCGACCACCGCGCGGATATCTACTCGTTCGGATGCCTGGCGTACGAACTGCTCTCGGGACAAACACCCTTCGGCGATCGACCGCCCTCGAAGCTCTTCGTCGCACATCTCTCCGAGAAACCGGAGAACATCCCGGGATGTAATTAACGAACGAACACGGTGGCATTCGCGAGATCACGATCGCGGCTCGAACTCCCCACCATCACCTTGATCAGCCCTGGATCAACGACGAATCGCTTGTTGACGCCGACATGTCCTGGCTTTGCCGGCGTCAACGGCATCGTCACCGTCTTGGTTTCACCGGGCATCAGCGCGACGCGCTGAAAATCCTTGAGCTCCTTCACCGGTCGCGTCGGCAGTGTGTAGTCCTGCCGGATGTAGAGCTGCACCAGCGCATCCCCCGCGCGCGTTCCAGTGTTCGTGGCTTGCACACGCACATGCACAGAATCATTCCGGCCGATCGTGTCACGCGCCACGCGAACACCGTCCATGCGGAAGGTCGTATGGCTCAATCCGTAACCCAACGAATACAGCGGCGGGAGCCCCCATTGCGTTCCGCCGAACACCAGCGTTCCGACAATGCAGACAATCAGGATGATCGCGGCGAGGGGCGACGCAGCGCCCTTGTCGAGGCCGAGGACGAAATCACCAGTCAGGTGAAATGCCATGAGCGCGATCGAGATCAGCGACAACGCGGTCAGCGTTCGATTGTGATGCATCGGAGCTCGGGATTGGAGGCGACACTCACTACGCTTCCAGAGACACACGTTTCTCCCCTTTGCAGACGCTGCTTCTCGTTGTACCGTACGGTACAACCAATCGCCTCACCATGCCACCTGCGCTCCACTCCCGCGAAGAAGTCGTCGACCGCTTGATGAAAGTCTTCAGACGCACCGGCTACGACGGCGCGTCTCTCAGCGAACTATCCACCGCGACCGGGCTCGGTAAGTCGAGCTTGTATCACCACTTTCCGGACGGAAAGGACGGCATGGTCCACGCCGTACTCGATCGTCTGGCCGAACAACTGGAAGTGGGGATGTTTGCACCGATGCGCGGCGAGGGTACGCCGAAGCGACGCCTCGAGGCAATGGTGCATGCCGTCGATGCCTTCTATAGACACGGCAACGAGGCCTGCGTGCTCGCACAACTCGTACTCGGCGCCAGCCACGAGCGCTTTCGCGCTCCCTTACGCAGGATCTTCACAACCTGGACGGAGGCGATTGCCGATTTGCTGGTTGAGGGTGGCGTACCACGAAAGACGGCCCGCGAACGGGCCGAAGACGCCGTGCTGCGCATCGAGGGTGCGCTGGTCTTGTCGGGTGGATTGGGCGACCGCCAAGTGTTTGCGCGAACGCTCAAGTCGATTTCATCGTCGCTGCTCGCTCCACGCAGCCGCGCTGGATAGGGCGAGGCCTTGTGCCGGTGGCCAGGAGTGAGTATTGTACCGAACGTTCGGTCCGACTCGTCACCAGGGACACACATGCTCTACGTCGCAAAGCTCTGGCGCTACCCGGTGAAGTCGCTCGCCGGTGAGCCGCTCACAGAGGCCATACTCACGACGTCCGGCATCCCCGGCGACCGCATCGTACACGTGCGCGGGCCCGAAGGCGTCCGAACGTCCCGCCGTCAGTTCAAGATGCTCGGCCTGCGCGGAACACTGAGCGCCACAGGTCGCCCGTTGGTGAATGACCTGCCATGGGACTCGGATGAAGCGCTCGCACTCGTGCGCCTTGCTGCCGGCGACGACGCTCTCCTCGCGGCATACGATGGCCTCGAGCGCTTTGACGTCTTACCGCTGCTCGTGGCCACCGATGGCGCCGTGGAGAAATTCGGTCGCGACGTGCGCCGCCTGCGACCCAACATCCTGATCGGCGGTGTGGATGGAATGGCCGAGCGTGAGTGGCCTGGCCAGACGCTGCAGATTGGTGAGGCCGTGATCCGTCTCGACTCACTGCGTGCACGATGTCCGATGACGACGGTCGATCCCGACACGCTGTCGCGCGATCCGGAAGTCCTGAAGGACATCGGTCGGCGCTTCGGCGGCCGGCTTGCACTGAACGCCGAGATCGTGCGTCCGGGTATCATTCGAACCGGCGATGAGGTGCACCTCAGCGCAGCGTAGCTCAATCCTGTACCCGGAAGTGGCGCATGATTACCGGCGAAACGCTTAGTGCAGTTCCTCTCTTCACGGCGCTTCCCGAGCGCGAACGGGAGACGATCGCGGCACGCGCGGCAGACATCCACCTGCGCGTGGATGAATGGGTGCTCCGTGAAGGCGAAGCCGCGGCGTTCCACGTTGTCCTCCTCGGGTCAAGCTCGCTGGCGAGCGTTCGCGCACTCACGCCCACGCGCATCATGCGTCTCGCAACGAGCGACTTCCATCATCTCGTCGCAGAGTGTCCGGTTCTCAATGCGGAAATTCTGCGCACCATGGCGACGCGAGTCAGTGGACTCCAGAAGCTCGTCGTGGCAACACCAATCGCTGACGTTACCGTCACGGGACCGCGGCAGGATCCGGCGTGTCATGCAATGCGCGACTTCCTCGTGCGCAATCACATCGGGTTCGAGTGGATCGAGCCACATGCGTCAATCGTTTCGAACGCCGGCGATTGGCCTGTCATTCGATTCCAGCAGGACGAGCTCAAGTGTCCCACGCTCCGCACCGTTGCCAATCGCGTTGGGCTACAGACCGCGCCGAAACTCACCGAGTACGACGTGGTGATCGCCGGCGGAGGGCCAGCAGGTTTGGCGGCGGCGGTGTACGGCGCCTCTGAAGGATTGTGCACGCTACTCGTCGAACGCGTGGCGCCCGGCGGCCAGGCGGGAACGTCGTCGCGCATCGAGAACTACCTCGGCTTCCCCACCGGCGTCTCCGGCGACGATCTCAGCCTGCGAGCGCGCGAGCAAGCCTCGCGCTTCGGCGCAGAGTTGGTCGTCACGCGCGAGGTGTCGTCGCTTCACCGACACGACGACGGAGCGTACGTCGTCCGGCTCAACGATGGCGACGAAGTGCGAACGAAGAGCGTTGTGCTCTCGACAGGCGTGCAATGGCGCCGCCTCGATGCGCCGGGCATGGATCGGCTTCTCGGACGCGGAGTCTTCTACGGCGCAGCGCGAGCCGAAGCGCTCGGCGTGCGCGGTCGGCCCGTGTATCTCAGCGGTGGCGGCAACTCGGCGGGACAAGCGGCGATGCTGTTCGCGAGTTACGCGGAACAGGTGACATTGCTCGTGCGTGGTGCGGGCCTCGCGGAAAGCATGTCGCAGTATCTGATCGATCAGCTCGCGAGCAAGGACAACATCACGATCGAGCCTCATTGCGAGGTTGTCGGCGTTGAAGGTGACGAATATCTCGAGCAGATTCACGTCGCGAATCGGGACACGGGAACAACGACGATGCGCGACTGTGCCGGCCTGTTCGTGTTCATCGGTGCGCGCCCGCTCACCGACTGGCTACCGCCGACGATCATTCGCGACGACTGGAGCTACGTGTGCACCGGGCGCGACGTGATTGATCTGCTACCCACGACGACGAGCATGCATTGGCCACTCGAACGTGATCCGTACTTGCTCGAGACGAGTTCGCCCGGCGTGTTCGCGGCGGGCGACGTGCGGCATGGATCGATCAAGCGCGTCGCGTCGTCAGTCGGCGAGGGCAGTATGGCGATTGCGTTCGTGCACCAGTTTCTTGCCGAAGGCCGACTGCCTCCGCTGCGCAGATGACGTATGGACTATTGGGCAGATGGTCTGCCCTCAGCGTGTTTCTGATCGGCGTGCTTTACGCGGGCGCCCTGGTCGTTGCATTCGCAACGCACGGCGCGCATGAACCAGTTGTTGATCCCTTGTTGGCCATCATGGAGGGGCTCACACTGATTTCGGCGCCGCTCATGCTTGTCATGGTGGCGGCAATTCATGGTCGTGCATCTCGCGAACGGAGGACGGTCAGCACGATCGCTCTTGCGTTCATGATTCTCGCAACGGGGACGACATGCGCCGTTCACTTTGTCGAATTGACCGCGCTTCGCCAGCTCGGGACCGCCAGCCTTGCATGGCCATCGCCGGCCTACGCGCTGGAACTTCTTGCGTGGGACCTGTTTCTTGGGCTCTCGCTCGTATTCTCCGGAGTCTCTCTCGGGAACAGCGGCCGGGAGCGACGTGTAGCGCGTGGCCTCGTTCTCGCCGGAGCCATGTGTCTTCTGGGCCTGCTCGGCCCCGCTATCGGGAACATGCGGCTTCAGCTTGTCGGCGTGCTTGGTTACGGAGGTGTGCTCCCCGTCGTGGCGCTCATGCTGGCGACCTTATTTCGCGACGACTTGAGGGTGAGCGACCAGACCGCCGTCGCCGAGACTCTCCGCTCGTAGCGCTTCTTTAGCGACGCACCTCGCTAACGCTTGTTGAATCCGTCCGCAGCCGCTCGCCATGTTCTTCGCGATGGCCTGTGCGCTGTCCTGGATCATTTGGGCGCCGTTGTGGCTCCCTCGATTCGGCGTGCACGGCTTGCCGGTTCTCCCGTTTCACCATGCGCTGGGCGCGTTCGGTCCTCTCGTGGCGGCCATGATCGTGTCCTTCGCGGAAGCAGGACGTGAAGGGCCCGTAGATCTCGCACGACACATGGTGCTTTGGCGCAACATCCCCTGGCTTGCTATCGCGCTCCTTGGGCCGCTCGCCCTGCTCGCCCTCGCGAAGATCAATGGGTGGATGGCCGATGCCGAACACTTCCACGCGACGATCGACATCCTCTTCACTTCCACCATGTCCTCGCCATTCATCGTGAACGCCGCGGGTGCCGCGCTGACGCTATTCGGAATCACCGTCATCCTCGGCGCAGGGCCGCGCCATCTGTCGCGGCACGGCATGGTTGTGCATCGCGCCTGCTCAGCGTCATAGCCGCCGGAGCGCTGCGACGCCTGCACCTTCACCCCACGTTCAGAGCCTTCGAATAGAAGTACCGCTTTGCCATTTCCACCGCCGCGACATATCCCACCGTCAATCCTATGATGGTCAGCATGAGCGGGACCGGCAGCGGGACGAACCCAAACACCGCACCAAACGGGAGATACGGGATCACGAGCGCCAGGCCCATGAATCCCACCGAACTCCAGAGCAGCAACGCCGCCGGCTTGCTCTTGAAGGACAGATGCCGCGTCCGCACCACGAGCGCGATTGCCAGCTCCGTGAGTAGCGATTCGACAAACCATCCCGTCCGGAATTCCACAGGCGAGGCGTGGAAGATGTACAGCAGCGCCCCGAACGTCGCGAAGTCGAAGACGGTACACACCAGTCCGAACACTACCAGATACTTGCGGATGAACGTCGTGTTCCAGCGACGCGGTTTGTCCATCAGCTCCGCGTCCACATTGTCACTGGCGATGGTCGCGGCGGGGATGTCCGAAAGAAAGTTGTTGAGCAGAATCTGCGGCGCGAGCAATGGCAGGAATGGCAACAGCAGCGACGCGCCGGCCATGCTGAACATGTTCCCGAAGTTCGCACTGATGGTCGTGAGGATGTACTTCATGGTGTTCGCGAACGTTCTCCGACCCTCGTCGATCCCCTCGCGGAGGATGCCGAGGTCGGTCTTGAGCAACACGAAATCCGCGGCATCCTTCGCGACGTCGACCGCTGTGTTCACGGAGATCCCCACGTCTGCGGCGTGCAACGCTGGCGCGTCGTTAATGCCGTCGCCCATGTAGCCCACGACGTGTCCGGTCTTCTTGAGCGCGAGAATGATCCGTTCCTTCTGATTGGGATCCACTTCCGCGAAAATTGTGGTGCGTTCGGCGCGGTTCCAAAGTGCGGGATCACTCATGTCGGCGAGTTCGCTTCCCGTCAGCACCTCCGTGAACGGCAGCTTCACCGCCTCGGCCACGTGCCGGGCGACCTTGTGGTTGTCGCCGGTGATGATCTTGAGCTGCACGCCGCGCGCAAGAAGATCCTCGATCGCCTGCGCAACGTCCGCCTTGGGCGGATCGAAGAAGAGGAGAAACCCCGCGAAGGTCATCGCATGCTCGTCGTCTCTGGAGTAGGCCGCGGCTCGCGTCTCGACACGTTTCCGCGCGAGCCCAAGCACGCGAAAGCCCTTTTCACTCCAGTCGCTGTACAGTTTCTCGATCGCGGCGCGCTGCGCGTCGTCGAGCGCGCGAGCCGCGGCCTCCACCTCTACGGTCGCGCAGCACGTCAACACATTGTCGAGCGCGCCCTTGCACGTGAGCGTGCGCGAGCCTGCGGCGTCCGCCGTAACGACGCTCAAGCGCTTCCGCACAAAGTCGTATGGAATCTCATCCACCTTCGACTCGGCCCCAATCTCCGAGCCTTTCTCCGTGGCATACGATTCGACGGCGGCGTCCAGGGGGTTGTTGATCCCCGTCTGGAAGTGCGCGTTCAAGTGCGCTGAGTGCAGGACGCTCGCCGACGGCTTCCCTTCGGCGTCTACCGCGCCATCGAGCCGCACCACACCCTCGGTGAGGGTGCCCGTCTTGTCCGTGCACAGCACGTCCATGCTGCCGAAGTTCTCGATGGCGTTGAGCCGCCGCACGATCACCCCGCGCGCGGCCATTTTTTGCGCGCCGTGTGATAGCGTGACGCTGATGATGGCCGGGAGCAGCTCCGGCGTCAGCCCAACCGCAAGCGCGAGCGAAAAGAGGAGCGAGTCGATGAGCGGCTTGTGCAGCCAGAGATTCGTCGCGAGCACGATGACCACCATTACCAACATCACTTGCGTGAGCAGGTAGCCAAAGCGCCGGATACCGCGCTCGAAGTCGGTCTCGTCCGGGCGGAGGCTCAGGCGCTGCGCAATTTGCCCAAACATCGTTGCCTTGCCCGTCTGCACGATGAGCATCTGCGCCGTTCCACTTCCGGCGCTGGTGCCCATGAAGACGCAATTGGTGCGGTCCGCGAGCGCGGCCTTCTCCGCGACGGCGCCCGGCACTTTTGCCACCGGGAACGTTTCGCCGGTGAGCACTGCCTGATTGACGAAGAAGTCCTTTGCCGTCAACACCACTCCGTCGGCGGGAATCAGGCTTCCCGCGCTCAGCATCACGACGTCGCCGGGAACCAGTTGCTCAGACGGGAGCAGTATTGGCTGGCCGCCGCGCAGCACGGAGGAGTTGATCATGACCTGCGACCGCAGTTTTTCGGCGGCGTTGCTTGCTCGGTACTCCTGCACGAAACCGAGGACGGTGCTGCCGAGGACGATGGCGAGCACGATGCCCGCGTCGGTGATCTCACCGACGACGAGCGAAACGATTGCGGCGAAGATGAGAATGAGAACCAGCGGGCTCCTGAACTGATTCAGGAAGAGCCCGAGCGCGGTAGCCTGCTGGTGCGCCTTGACCGAATTAGGGCCGTGCTGCTTCAGACGTTGCGCGGCGTCGGCAGGCTGGAGACCGGTCGAGGTGCTCTTCAGGTCGGAGAGCAAGCGGTCGGACGCCAGGCTCCAGAATTTCGGCGGCGCTCCCTGACCATCAGTACCTGTGCGCGTCATGGCCACCCTATGTTATCATCCGCGAGGCGCGACCGGGAAAATACGGTACCCCCGGCAACCAATTCACACTTTGTTCGGTTGCCTTCACCGGTGGGAGCGCGATACCGACCAGGCCGCACGGTTCTACACGCAATCTTCGCGGCTTCGAGGACGTGTAGTGCGGACTGGATATTGCTCCCGGACGGAACAATGGGTCGCATCGCCTGCGCCTTTCATGCCCGCGTCGGCATTGCGAGCGCGACTGCCTTCCGCACGGTCGTCTTTCGCATTCACGTGGATGAGATCACGGGGAGAGAGGCGAGCTCCCAAGACTGCGTCTCACGAGTCGGCACGCAGTGCCTGACCGGGGCCATGCGGGTTTATGGTGTCGCACGTAACCGAGGCAGGCATATGATCGACCCGCAGTTGAATGTCGCGGCGCGACTTGCGATCGCCTCGCTCATCGGGATTGCGTCCGGTCTGGAGCGAGAGTGGTCCGGACACACGACCGGTCCGGATGCGCGCTTTGCTGGCATTCGCACGTTCTTTCTGCTCGGGCTCCTCGGAGGCATCGCCGGGACGCTCGCCGACTCGCAGTACGCGGGCGTCGCCGCGGCGCTTGCATTCGGCGCGGTGGCTCTGTGCGTGGCGGCCTACGCCACATCGGTGCGCCGCGCCGGCGCAGACGCCGACGGAACGACGGAAGCCGCCGCGCTCACCGTCATCGGCCTGGGTGTCGTGGCCGGTACGGGCTCCATCGCCATCGCGGCGGGTGCGGGTGCACTGGTCGTGCTGATGCTGCGTGAGAAGCATCGGCTCCACCAACTCGTGCGGCAGCTCGCCGAGCCGGAGTTGCGCGCCGGCTTGCAGTTCGCGGTGCTTGCCGTGGTCGTGCTTCCGTTGCTGCCCGCCGGACCGTACCTCGGCGCGTTGGCCATCAAGCCCCGCACGCTGTGGATGATCGTGCTGATCTTTTCGGCGCTGAACTTTGCCGGGTTCATCGCGCGCCGTGTCGTTGGCGCCAACCGCGGATTGGGAATCGCGGGCGCGCTCGGCGGTGTGCTGTCATCGACCGCAGTGACGCTGACTTTCTCGCGCCAGAGCCGCGACGATGCGGCACTTGGTGCGCCGCTCGCGCGAGGCGTCATCGCGGCATGCACGGTGCTCGTACCGCGAGTGCTTGTCGTGTGCGCGGTGATCAACACCGACGTCGCGCTCGCGCTTCTGCCAATGATCCTTCCTCCCTTCGTGGTGGGAATGGCATTTGTGCTCGTCGGGTGGCACACGGACGCGGAGCGCGATCGCGCGCGCGCGACGGGAGACGTGAATCCGCTCCGGCTTGGCGTTGCGATCCAGATGGCCGTCGCGTTTCAGGTCGCGATGCTCGCGATTGCGTTCGTGCAGGCGCGGTGGGGCACGCCAGGCGTGTACGCAACGGCCGCGGCGCTCGGCCTTACCGACGTCGACGCACTGACCGTGTCGATGAGCCGGCGTGAGACGGCGCTCATCGTCAGCACGGCAGCTCACGCCATCGCGATCGGGATTTTCTCCAACACGCTGCTGAAGCTCACCGTCATCAGTGTGCTTGGACGCTCAACATTCCGTCGCCGTGCGGGCGTTGGCCTTGCTGCGTTGGCGGCGGCGAGCGCATTGGGCCTGCTCCTGCCGTAAAGCGCGGGAGGAGCCGGTCCGTCGCCGATCTGCGTGTCAGCCGCCTTGTCGTGATCGATGATAGAGGTGCCCGCGACGAATCAGCAGCTTCTCGAACTCCACCGCGAAGAATACTATCGACGCCGCGGTAAGGCAGCCGGCCAGTTCGACGCGCGTGAGCGGCGTCGTATGGAAGAGCCGATTGAGCGGCGGCAGGTAGAGCGTCGCGAGTTGCAGCGCAGTCGTCAGCACCAGCGCGGCAAGCAGGGGACGGTTCGTCGTGATGCCCTGCGTGAATACCGACTCGCGCTCCGACCGAATCGCCAGCACGTGCGCCAGTTGCGACAGCGTGAGCACCGTGAAGGTCATGCTTTGCCAGTGTGCATCTCCGATGTGAATCGCCCATCCCTGTGTTCCAAGCGCAAGGAGCATCATCAACAGGCCCACCCACACGGCGTGCTGCCACAGCCCACCGGCAAAGATGCTCTCTGTCGGCCGACGCGGCGGACGACTCATCACCGTGCGCTCTGGTCGTTCCGCCGCGAGTGCAAGACCGGGCAATCCATCGGTGACAAGGTTCATCCAGAGAATGTGAATCGGGAGGAGGGGCAACGGCAGACCAATGATTGGCGCGACCACCAGCGTCAGAAGCTCGCCGGAATTCGTGGACAGGCTGTAGCGCACGAAACGCCGGATATTGTCATAGATGCGCCGGCCCTCGCGCACTGCGTTCACGATCGTTGCAAAGTTGTCATCGAGGAGTACCATGTGTGACGCTTCGCGCGCGACGTCGGTGCCGCTCTGGCCCATGGCGACACCGATATTCGCACAGCGCAGCGCTGGTGCGTCATTTACACCGTCTCCCGTCATGGCGACAAACTCGCCACGCTGCTGCAACGCCTTGACGATGCGCAGCTTGTCTTCCGGTGCGACGCGCGCGAAGACGCGCGCGCGCGCCACACGCGCTTGAAGCGCGTCATCCGATAGTGCGCTCAACTCCACCCCCGTAGTCACGGCCGCGCCACGTTCCACGATACCTACGCGCTCGGCAATCGCGCGCGCCGTGTCTGGGTGATCGCCCGTGATCATCACCACGTGAATTCCCGCCGCCGTGCACTGTGTCACGGCGTCACTCGCTTCCGGTCGCGGTGGATCGAGCAGGCCAATCAGGCCAACGAATTGTTGGCCGGACTCGACGTCCTCGAGGTGTGCCGGCACTCCGTCGAGCCGGCGCATGGTCACCGCGAGAACGCGTAACCCCGATGACGCCATGCGAGCGGCGTCTGCCTGCAAGGCACTCGTATCGAGAACGCACGCCGGTAGAACACGTTCCGGCGCACCCTTCGTGTATGCAACAAAGGAATCGCCGTCGCGGTGAATCGTCGTCATCCGCGCCCGCTCGGACGAAAACGGCAGCTCCGCAACCCGAGGGAATGCGGTATCGATCGCTGCTTTCGTCCGGCCACCCTGCGCCGCCGCGCGTAACAGCGCGGTCTCGGTAGGATCGCCCGTCCAGTCGCCGCCGGGCGCTGCCTTCGCGTCATTGTTCAGCACAAGTGCGTCGAGCAGTGTTGCGAGCGCGCCGTGTGCCGGCGCGACTTCAAGTGCTGCCGCTGGCAAGTCACCAGCCTGCACGCGCTCCACGCGCATGCGGTTTTCGGTGAGCGTTCCGGTTTTGTCCGTGCAGATGTACGTGACGGAGCCGAGCGTCTCCACGGCCGGCAGACGGCGCACGAGCGCGTGCTCACGCACCATGCGTCGCGCGCCCAGCGCAAGCGACACAGTGACAACGGCCGGCAATGCCTCCGGGATGGCGGCGACGGCAAGGCTCAGGGCCGTCATGAACATGCGTCCGGCGTGCTCGCCGCGAAGGAGTCCGGCAACCAAGATCACGGCACACAAGGCGAGCACGATCACGGCAAGCCTGCGACCAAAGCTCGCGAGCCGCATCTGCAGTGGCGTCTGCGTCTCCCCCTCGTCGCGAAGGAGTGTGGCTATACGCCCGATCTCCGTATCCATCGCTGTTGCGACAACGACACCAGTGCCACGACCGTACACCACCACCGTGCCGCGGTACGCCATGTTGTGCCTGTCGGCAATGGCGGGTGCGCTCGCCACGACCGCCACCAATTTCTCTACCGGCTGCGACTCGCCCGTCAGCATTGCCTCGTCCACGCGCAAACTCGCCGACTCGATGATGCGCACGTCGCCCGGGACGATGCTCCCCGCCTCGAGCAGCACGATGTCGCCGGGCACCAACGCCTCGGGAGTGAGAGTGACATCGAGAGAGTTTCGCCGCACGCGCGCCGCCGGCGCCGCCAGTGCCTTTAGCGCGGATACCGCGCGCTCGGCGCGAAATTCCTGGACAAAACCGAGTACTGCGTTGAGGACAACAATCCCGAGAATGGCAGCGATGTCCTGCGGTTCGCCGAGGAATCCCGCGACGATCGCCGCGCCAATAAGCACGAGGACCATGACGTCGGTGAACTGCGACACGAGGATG
>JBBQHJ010000024.1:0-25298 GCA_038323865.1 Gemmatimonadales bacterium | reverse complement strand
GGAAGTCGAGGACTATCAGCGTTTCGGCGTGGTGGTTACCGATGCCGACGGCTACATGACCAAGATCGTGGAGAAGCCGAGCACGCCGATCTCGAAGCGCGCGAATATCGGACTCTACTACGTGAAGAATTGGAAGCTGCTGATGGAGGGCATCAAGGACACGCTCACGAAACCGCAGAACAAGGGTGAGTACTATCTCACCGACGCGTTCCAGTACATGATCGACCACGGCGCGAAGATCAAGGTCATCGATGTGGAAGGTTGGTATGACGCGGGCAAGCTCGACACGTTGCTCGAGACGAACGAGACTGTTCTCTCCAAGGGCGCGGCGCGGAAGCCAAAGAACGTGGACAAGAGTGTCACCATCCACGATCCGGTTTACATCGAAGACGACGTCACCCTCATGAATTCGGTCATTGGACCGAATGTCTCGATTGGTGCAGGCAGCGTGATTGAAAGCGCGACGCTGACGCACACGATCATCGGCAAGAAGGGTACGGTGAAGCACTCCTCGCTGAGCAATTCACTCATTGGTGATGACGTCACCATTGAGGGGATCAACGGTGAGCTCACCGTGAGCGATCACTCCGAGATTCGCGGCCGAGCTTAGAGCTCGGCCGCAGCCACCACGATCGTCAACGCACGGGCCACCCCAAGTGGCCCGTCTGTATTGTCGTACCACTCGCCGGTGGTGTGCACCGCGCCGCCACGTCCTCCTCCGCCAATCGCGATGGCGGGAATGCCGAGGCTGATTGGGACGTTCGCGTCGGTGGAGGCGACGCCGATGTCGGCGACGCGACCGATGGCAGTGGTGGCGAACACTGCTGCATTGACGAGTGGATGACGCACGTCGAGCTCGCCACAGGGGCGGTCGCCGATGATGTCAATGGAAAACTCGAGAAGTTCGGAGCCCGAGTTGCGACGCCCGTTCTCTTCGCGCACTGCGGCGCGCACGGCACGCTCGATGTCGAGAGCGCACGTGTTGATGACGTCGGGCGACGATGATCGGAGATCAATCTCGATCCACGCATCGGCGGGAATTGAGTTGATGCTGATGCCACCGCCCATGCGACATACCGAAAGCGTGGTGCGCGGAGAGCGAGGAAGTCCGAGCATGGCGAGCTTGGCAGTTGCGGCGCCCGCAGCATGCACCGGGTTCGCAATACCGAATGACGACCAGCTATGTCCGCCGGCGCTGCGGAAGGTGATGCGGAATCTGCGCGAGCCGAGTGCGCGCGTGACGACGCGTTCGTCACCTGCGCCGTCGATGGCGATGCACGAAGAGGGGGTGCGCTGCATCGTGCTGAAGAGATGCTTGACGCCGCGCAGATCGCCCGATCCTTCTTCGCCCACAGTGGCGGCGAAGATGATTGGCCGGCGCGTGACGACCGATTTGCCGTCGATGGCTTCGGCGAGTGCGAGCATCACGGCGAGGCCGCGAGAGTTGTCGACGATGCTCGGTGCCTGCAGGTGCAGGCCGTCTTGAGAGACAACGATGGGTGTCTCTGCCGGGAATACGGTGTCGAGGTGCGCGCACACAACGACGGGTTCTGCGAAGGAATCTTCTCCAGGGCGAACGCCGAGGACATTGCCGACGTCATCCGTGCGCACGTCGGCGAGTCCGAGCCGACGCAGGCGCGCCGCGACGGAGGCGCCACGTTCACCTTCAGCGCCGGTGGGCGAGGGGATTTCGCAGAGGGCGATCTGTGTAGCGATGACCTGATCGTCGCGAGCGGCGAGGTGTGCTCGCGTGGGAGCAAGCCGTTCGAAGAGTGACGCGAGCCCGACCCGCGCCGGCGCGAGGTGCGTTGTCATGCGTTATCTATGGTCTGCATCTCTATTAATTGCAAGTTCAACAAGCAGATCCTTCGCTTCGCTCAGGATGACGGCAAGTCGCTCAGTATGAGACAGAAACTTCCACGCAACGTCATAGCACTCGGTGTGGTGAGCTTTCTCACCGATGTCTCGAGCGAGATGATCTATCCGCTCCTGCCCGTGTTTCTGACCACCGTGCTTGGGGCCAACGCCAGCTTTATTGGCGCAATCGAGGGCGCGGCGGAATCCACGGCGGCGTTACTCAAGCTCGTGAGCGGTTGGTGGTCGGACCGCGTGCAGAAGCGAAAGCCGCTCGTGGTATTCGGCTACGGCATTGCCTCAGTGATGCGGCCGCTCGTTGCCATTGCACAAACCGCCACGCAGGTGCTGCTCATTCGTGTTGCCGACCGCGTGGGCAAGGGGCTCCGCAGTGCCCCGCGCGATGCACTGATTGCCGACTCCGTGGATCCCAGCATTCGTGGCAGGGCGTTTGGATTCCATCGCGCGGCGGACAACTTTGGCGGGGTGGTGGGACCGCTCATCGCGTTCGCGGTGCTCACGTGGCACTGGGCGGAATTGCGCACGGTGTTCTTGCTCGCCGCAATTCCGGGCGTGTTGTCGGTGATCGTCACGATGGTTGGTGTGCAGGAGATCACGCGAACGGGAGAGGCAAAGGACAAGACGCCCGATCTCTCACAGCCACTTGGTTCGACGTTCTGGCGCGTGATGATCGTGATCCTGCTGTTCACGCTTGGGAATTCCACCGATGCATTTCTCCTGCTGCGCGCGAGTCAGCTGGGTGTGCCCGTTGCCCTGGCGCCGATTCTCTGGGTGGCGCTGCACGTGGTGAAGACGGCGGCGAGCACACCGGGTGGAGCGCTGTCGGACAAGCTCGGCCGTCGGACCATGCTTATCGCGGGCTGGCTCTGGTATGCACTGGTCTACTTCGGCTTTGCGCGTGCTACAATGGCGTGGCAGGCGTGGGCGCTGTTTCTCGCCTACGGAATCTTCTTTGGGCTCACCGAGGGCAGTGAGCGCGCATTGGTTGCTGATCTCGTTCCCGCTGAACGTCGCGGAACGGCCTTCGGCTGGTACAATCTCGCAATTGGTTTTGGCGCGCTCCCGGCTTCACTGCTGTTCGGCTACGTGTGGGATCACGCTGGCGCGCCGACGGCGTTCATCATGGGCGCCGCGTTCGCCGCTGCGGCATCGGCGGGGCTTGCGCTCTATGCCCTGGGAGGGTCCAGCACGAGCGCCCGCACGTAGCTGTCGAAGTCGTCGTGCAGGATCTTCATGGCAGGGTTGTTCAGCATGTTGCGGAAGGCCGGCTCGCCTCCGAGTTGGCGCATGCGTTTCGTCCATGAGTCGAAGTAGTCGGCCGGGAGCTGGCCGTGCTTGTGCGCGTACCACGCGATCTCGAACAGCGAGAGCTGCATGAGGTTGACGTAGTACTGCTGGATGTCATGATCGGTACGGAGTTTGTCCGACTCACGCTCGTGTTCGGAGACGAGCGCCGGATTGAGGACGCGCATCTGCCGAAGGCCGAATTGCAACTCCACCAACTTCGAGAAGTTCGCGACAAGCTGCGCTTTCTGCGCCTGCCGGAACTGCACGGCGGTATAGAGCAAGCCGCCCGCAATCGCGAACGAGGTGAGCGCCTGAAGCGTGACTTGAACGAGCTCTATGGTGCGCGGCACGCGTCGGCTAAAAAACCCGGTGGGCCGAAACCGTCAGCGCACCGCGCGCATCGGGCATGACCGAGAATCCGATTGAGGACTCCTGATGGAACGAGCCGATGATAGCGCCGATGATCAGCCCGGCACCCCCGCCGATCAGCATGCTGGTGCCGAACGGCGGGGAAAGGCGCGCCTGATCCGACGTGCAGGGGCTGGTGGTGCAGACCGGTGGGTCGGGCGCCGCGAACAGTCGAACCGTGTCCACGAGCAGTCCGGTAATCGTGCCGATACCAAGGCCAATGAGGGCGCCTCGTTCGCGCGCGTCGCCGGACGACGTTGACTGAAAGCGCGAAGACACCGGCGCGCCGGTAGAATCGGTGGACGCCGACCGAAGCGCAGTTGGCAGTTGGGCTGCACAGGGTGATGCAGCGAATAGAATAACGGCGAAGGCGGGCAACAGGCGCATTGGACTCCGTCTGAGCGAGCGGTCAATGAACGAGCGACATCTGCGTCCAAATATGCAGTGGCCGCTCAACTGCGCCAGCGTTTAGCTTCCGCGCGTGCTCCTCCCACTGCTCGCAGCATTCCAGCTGGCCGCGGCCTCGCCGGCCGTCTATAACGGTCGCGCCGATCAGATTCGCCTCACGCCCCCGAAGGCGGCGGCGGAGATCGTCATCGACGGCCGACTCGACGAACCTGTGTGGAGCATTGCAGCGCTGCTCACGGGCTTTTCGCTCTATCAGCCGAGTGACGGTCGTGCTGCGCCGGATTCTACCGAAGTGCGCGTCTGGTATTCCAACGACGCCATGTACTTCGGCATTCGCGCCTTTGCTGAGCCGTCATCGGTTGCGGCAACGCTTGCCGACCGCGACCGGATCGGTAGCGACGACAACATCGAGATTCACCTTGACACGTTTCACGAGCGCAATCGCGCGTTCGTGTTCATCGTCAATCCCTTCGGCATTCAAGCCGACGGCACCAAGAGCGAAGGTGGTGGCTTCATTCCCGGCTCGAACGTGGGCCCGGGGCAGAACGACTTGAGCGCGGACTTCATCTGGCAGTCTCGCGGTCAGCTCACGTCATACGGCTACGAAGTAGAAATTCGCATTCCATTCAGCAGCCTGCGCTACGCCTCGAGTAGAGAGCAGGATTGGGGGTTGCAGATCGATCGTCACGTGCAGCGTAGCGGCTACGAGGAGACGTGGACGCCCGCGCGGCGAGCGTCGGCCTCGTTCATCTCGCAGGAGGGAACGTTGGTGGGGTTGTCCGGCATGCGACACGGGCAGCTCGTGGACGTGAATCCTGAATTCACAAATACCACTCGCGGAGCGGCGTGTTGTGCTCCGACGCTCGATCGCTGGTCGTATTCGTCGAAGCCGCGATTTGGCGGCAACGCTCGATGGGCCATGGGCAGCAACTTCGTGCTCAACGGCACCGTGAAGCCGGACTTCTCCCAAGTCGAGGCGGACGCCACGCAGATCGCAGCGGACGAACGCTTCGCGCTGTTCTATCCGGAGAAGCGACCATTCTTCGTTGAGGCGCTCGACCAGTTCAACGTGCCGAATCAGCTGGTCTATACACGCACTATCGTGCAGCCCGACGCCGCAGCGAAGATCACGGGCAAGATTGGCAAGAGCGATGTCGCGTTTCTGTCGGCGCTCGACCAACAGGGAATCACGCCGAACGGTGACCGACCCGTCGTGGACATCCTTCGGTTGCGGCAGGGCATTGGTGAGCAGTCGCAGGCCGGCATGCTGTACAGCGATCGCGCCGGTGGTGGTCGCACCAATCGGGTGGTTGGCGCCGACACGAAGGTCGTCTTCAAGCGTATTTACTTCGCGCAGTTTCAGGCGGTGCAAAGCTTTACGTCGCTGAAGGGTGTTTCTACATCGGGTCCGATGTGGGAAGGCGTCGTCGATGCGACGAATCGCGCGTGGGGTTTTCACTACGGCGTCCTTGGTATTCATCCGGACTTCCGTGCTGACAACGGATTCGTACCGCGAACGGGCTTTGTGAAGCCAAGTTTCTCGAATCGCTTTACCTGGTATGGCAAGCCAGGAGCGGTCGCAGAACGCTTCAATGCGTTCATTACGACGAGCGCACTATGGCGTTACGACGACTTTTTCAATGCCCGTTCGATGCTCGAGGATGCGTTCTCCTCGCAGCTGCAGATGACGCTTCGCGGCGGATGGAGTCTCGGTGCAACGCCACGGATCGGGAGCTACGCGTTCGATCCGGCGGACTACAGGAGTTACTCAAGCTTCCACACGTCCGACCGCATTACGACGGCCACAAGCACGTTCAGTATTGCGACGCCACAGTATCAGACGTTCGCGGCATCTGCGTCCACCAATGTCGGTAATGACGTCGACTTCCTCGAGACGTCGCGGGTGCGGCGTGTGGATTACAGCGGCGCAATCGACCTGCGTCCGAGTGATCGGCTGCGTGTAAGTGCGACGTATACGTCCACGTCATTCACACGGCGCTCAGATGGCAGGCGTTCGGCGTTCACGCGCATTCCGCGACTCAAGCTCGAGTATCAAGTGGCGCGACCAATCTTTGTGCGTGTCGTGTCGCAGTACACGGCCACGCGTCGCGAGGCGCTGATCGATCCGCGCACGGGGCAGGTGATTGTGCTGGGCACGACGGCGTCGGCGCCGAGTGCGTCGAATGCGCTGCGCACCGACTGGTTGTTCTCGTACCGGCCGGCGCCGGGCACGGTGTTCTTCGTCGGCTACGGGGGAACGCTCAACGAGCAGGATCCGCTCGCGTTCGATCGCTTGCGGCGCACGTCAGACGCCTTCTTTGTGAAGGCGAGCTACGTGTTTCGCCTGTCGGGGCTCTGAATGAACGGGCCGGTTTCTTGCGATGTGGCTCCAAATACGACGCCCCCCTGTCAGCCCGGATACAATGCACACGCTGCACCGGTCACCCGAGCCCGACGCCTCCTCTGAATCGTTGGTCAGATCAGCTGCGCTTCAGCGCGCGATCTTCAACAGCGCCAATTTCTCGAGCATTGCCACCGATGCCGAGGGCGTCATCCAGATTTTCAACGTCGGCGCGGAGCGCATGCTCGGCTACGTTGCCGCCGATGTAATCAACAGGATCACACCGGCCGACATTTCGGATCCGCAGGAGCTCATTGCGCGCGCGACCGCGCTGAGCGTCCAGTTGGGCACCGTGATCACGCCGGGCTTCGAAGCGCTCGTGTTCAAGGCTTCACGCGGAATCGAAGACATTTACGAACTGACGTACATCCGAAAGGATGGCAGCCGCTTTCCGGCCGTTGTATCCGTCACAGCACTGCGCGATGCGCACGAAGCCATCATCGGATACCTGCTCATCGGCACGGACAACACCGCGCGAAAGGAAGCGGAAGACGCGCTGCTCAAAGCCGGAGCACTGCAGAGCGCGATCTTCAACAGCGCGAACTTCTCGAGTATCGCGACGGATGCGGCGGGCGTCATCCAGATCTTCAATGTCGGCGCCGAGCGCATGTTGGGGTATGCTGCCGCAGACGTGATGAACAAGATCACGCCGGCCGACATCTCCGATCCACAGGAGCTCATCGCACGTGCAAAAGCTCTTAGCGTGGAGCTGGCGACGACGATCACACCTGGCTTCGACGCCTTGGTGTTCAAGGCGTCGCGTGGGATCGAGGACATCTACGAGCTCACGTACATCCGAAAGGACGGCAGTCGCTTTCCAGCGGTGGTATCTACCACAGCACTGCGCGACGACGCTGACGCGATCATCGGCTACCTGCTCATCGGTACCGACAACACGGCTCGCAAACAGATCGAAGACGAGCGCATGAAGCTCGATCAGCGCCTTCGCGATCAGCATTTCTACACGCGTTCGCTGCTCGAGAGCAACATCGACGCGCTGATGACCACGGATCCTCGTGGCATCATCACCGACGTGAACAAGCAGATGGAAGCACTGACTGGCTGTACGCGAGACGAACTCATTGGCGCACCGTTCAAGAACTATTTCACGGATCCATCGCGCGCGGAGGCGGGGATCAATCGCGTGCTCAGTGAGGGCAAGGTCACCAATTACGAGCTGACTGCACGGGCACGTGACGGCGCATTGACAGTCGTGTCATACAACGCGACGACCTTTCACGATCGCGACCGCCGGCTTCAGGGCGTATTCGCATCGGCACGTGACATGACAGAGCTCAAGGCCATCGAGCAGAGCCTCCAGCAGAAAAATGTGGAGCTCGAGGACGCGAGTCGCATGAAGTCCGAGTTTCTTGCGAATATGTCACACGAGCTGCGCACGCCGCTCAACGCGATCATCGGGTTCTCCGAAGTGCTGAGTGATGGCCTACTCGGCGACATGACCGACAAGCAACGCCGTTTCATTGGTGACATCTTCAAGAGTGGCAAGCATCTCCTTTCGCTCATCAACGACATCCTTGATTTGTCGAAGGTCGAGGCGGGCAAGATGCTCCTCGATGTGAGTGCCGTTGAGATCGGCCCGCTACTCAATAACAGCTTCTCCATCATCAAGGGGCAGGCAGTCGCACGCGGCGTCCGTCTGGAGCTGTGCGCAACGAACGATCACGGCACCATTCACGCCGACGGACGCAAGGTCAAGCAGATCGTGTACAACCTGCTGTCCAACGCCGTAAAGTTCAGCGCCGAGGACGGCACGGTGACCCTCCGCTCCAGCGTGGTGGCGCGCGCGCGCGTCGGTGCACTCACGAGCGGATGGGCGGGGCGCACCTTTCCGCTCGCAGATAGCAACTTTGACCGGTTTCTCGAGATCAGCGTGACGGACGACGGCATCGGCATGTCGCCCGACGCGCTTCAGCATCTCTTCAAGCCATTCAGCCAGGTCGACAGTGGTCTTGCGAGAAGGTTCGAGGGCACAGGACTCGGGCTGGCGATGGTCAAGCTGCTCACCGACCTACATGGTGGGGCCGTGGCTGTCGAGAGTGCCGTGGGGCAGGGATCGCGTTTTACGGTGTGGATTCCGTTTCGCACCACCAGTGATCAAGAGCGGGAGAAGGACTCGTCGCAGACACGGCGACACGACGACATCACTGGCCCCGAGCGAGGTACGGCACTCGTGATCGAAAGCAATCACAAGTCCGCCGAGCTCATTCGCGTGCAATTGGAGGCGGAAGGCTTCGGTGTGGTGCGCGCGAACACGGCGGCGGAGGCCCTGGTCGTCGCCACAAAGGGACCACTCGCACTCGTGACGCTCGACGTCATGCTTGCCGGCAGCGACGGTTGGACGCTCCTTGCACAGCTCAAACAAATCCCGGCACTGCGTCAGGTGCCCGTGGTGATCATCTCCATTCTCGCCGATCGGTCTCGCGGTTTTGCACTCGGCGCATCGGCGGTGATGCAATCACCGGTGTCACGACAGGATCTCGCCGACGCGCTCGGTGAGCTCGGCCTGCTCCCCATGTACGGGCCGCACAACATCAAGGTGCTTGTGGTCGACGATGATCCGAAATCGGTGGAGGTCGCAGCACTCAGTCTCGACGGGCTCGCTGACACTGTGCTTCGCGCCTACGGCGGAGCCGAGGCGATTGAAATCGCCACGCGGGAACGTCCGGACCTGATCATTCTCGACCTCATGATGCCCGACGTGAATGGGTTCGATGTCGTCGACACGCTGCACGCTCATCCAGCGACGGCGTCGATACCGGTGGTCGTAGTGACCGCGTCGGAACTCACAAAGGCCGACCGCGATCGGCTGAACGGCTGGGTTACGGCGATCATCGGCAAGGCCGGATTCAACAGCGACCGGTTCATTGACGAAGTACGGCGCGCGATGTCAGGCCGCACGGCGGGAGTCTGACATGGCCAGAATACTTGTGGTCGAGGACAATCCCACCAACATGAAGCTGTCGACGTTTCTCCTGGAAACCGAGGAGTACGAGGTGCTTGGCGCCGCAAATGCCGAAATCGGTGTCGCGATTGCACGCGAAGCGCTGCCCGATCTCATCCTCATGGACATTCAGCTTCCCGGAATGGATGGACTTCAGGCGACCGCGCTCCTGAAAGCCGACGAGGCGACGAAGCATATCCCGGTCATTGCGCTCACCGCGCTCGCCATGAAAGGCGACGAAGAGCGCATTCGAGCGGCCGGTTGCGACGGCTATATCGCGAAGCCGCTCGACTACAAGCAGTTTCTTGCGCAGGTCAAGGCGACACTGGCCGCGTCACCCAAGTAGTGCCGCCACTACCTGTTCTACTGTGCGAACGCGGCCGAGTGTAGGAAGGATGCGCTTGACAGAATGTTCGTGGAGATCAGCCTCGCGCGCGGCCATGGCATTCTCCACGAAGACCTGCTCATAGCCGCGTTCGTGCGCGGCACGTGCCGTGGCTTCAACGCCCACGTTGGTAGAGATACCGCACAAAATGATGGTGCGAATACCTCGTCGCCGAAGGTTGACGTCGAGGTCGGTGTTGTAGAAAGCGTTCGGTTGGTGCTTGGTAACAGTGACATCAGTTGCGGTCTGTCCGAGCTCGGGTAGCAATTCCGCGAAGTCGTGCGGCAGCGGAGCAGGGACGCGCGGATTGTCTGCTTGCGGACTTGGGAAGAGCACACCGTTCGGTCCTGGATCAACATTGACCAGTACGACAGTGGCGCCGCTCTTTCGGCACGCGGTCGCGAGCCGGGCGGCGGCACTCACAACGTCGGGCGCGCTGTACGGACCGACGCCGGCGGTGGCGATACCGCGCTGGAGATCGATCACCACAAGCGCGGTGGTTGCCGCATCGATCTCGAGTGCCTTGGCTATTTCGCTCATGGGACTGATGCCGCTGGTACGCCGCCGACGGGGGTGTCGGCATCGTCGTCATCACTGTCCGTCGCGGTCTTCTCGGGCCGCGTCTCGCGAAGCAACATGTTGACCTCATCCTGTGCCTCAACCGCGAGGGCAATTTCGTCGCCGACGCGCCGTGCTGCCTCGAGCGACGCCGTGACGGATTCCACGCCACCGTGGCCAAGCTGAAGTCGTAGAAGATCGAGGCGAATATTCTCGAGCGCCGCGACGGTAGAAGCGAGGCGCGCCGCCGCCTCGGCGCGCGATTCACGCAGCTCTTCGCGCAGCGCTTCGCGATACGACCGCACGGCCTCGTTTTGGCCGGAGATGTCGAACGCTCCGAGCTGAGCGTCGATATCGTTCATCTTGCGGCGAATGGACGCGGCTTCCCTTTCGAGACGACGCACCACATCCGGCAGCGCGGCGATCTGGCGTCGCACTGCCTTGGGCAGCGCCTGAAAGAGATGATCGGTGGCGCGCCCCAACGCGATCTCAGTGAGCATTGGCATGCCGAGCACTGGCTGTGTGGACTTGCGCACGCCGAGTGTGGCCATGCTCGTCCACGCTCGACCGAGACGACCCTTCCAGAACGTGATCCAGTAGGCAGCCGCGCGTGACGACAATTTCTGTCTTGCCTCGGCGGTCGCTCCAACGACGGCGAAAATGCCGACTCCCAACGACGCAAAAATGCCGGCACCATAGATATCGGCGAGCCGTAAAGCGTCGCCGGTGAGTGGGCCAAGTGTGCCAAGGTTGCTCAGCGCCTGCCCGGAAACCATTCCGCCGACGACCGATGCGGCAAGTGCGACCCACGACAGCTGTCGCTTCCACCGAGGCTGTTGGGTGCGTTCATACGCCAGTTCTTCGTCTCGCACAAGTTGATGTTCCCTCAACCCCGCAGAGAGATCATCAGGCGTGTATCCCGCCGCGACAACACGACGAAGCCGCTGAATGGTGGGGATCACCGAGATGAAGAGCGTTCCAGCAACGGGCAGAAAGAAGGCGGTGGATGACAGATAGGTGATCGAGAGACCCACGCCGAGGAAGGCACTGCCGACCAGCGCGAGTGCCCGCGCAGGTCTCTCCGTCTCTCCCTTTCTGATCCACACGCGAAGCGGTGCAGGAATCTCACGCGCATGCTCGAACGCCTGATCGATCGCTTCGGCGAATGATTCGGCGCTGCGAAACCGGCGCCACGGCTCTTTCGTGAGGCACTTGTCGACCGCCTGTGCCAGGCGCGTCGGCACGGCTGGAGCGAGGGCACCAATCAGGGTTGCGGGGCGGCTGATGTGGGCGGCGATGATGTCGGACGACGTCTCGCCCGTGAACGGAAGACGTCCCGTGAGTGCATAGAAGCCACAGACGCCAAGAGAGTAGAGGTCACTCCGGTTGTCGACAGGCTCGCCGGTGGCCTGCTCTGGACTCAAATAGTACGGGTTGCCCATGACCCGTCCGTCGGCGTTCACTGCAGACGAGAGCGACGCACTCGCAATTCCGAAATCCATCACAATCGCGCGATCTGTTCCGCGCTCGAGCACGATGTTCTCGGCGGTGACATCGCGATGCACGATGCCACCGGCATGTGCGTACGCGAGCGCCCACGCGACTTCACGGAGCAGACGCGCTGCCTGTCCGGGCAGCATCGGGCCCCGCGCGCGAATGCGTTCGCCGAGCGTGATGCCTTCGACGTACGCCATGACGATGAACGCGTAGCCGCTGTGCTCGCCAACGGCGTGTACCGGCACGATGTTCGGATGTGACAGTCGCGCGACGATTTGTGCTTCACGAAGAAATGCCTCGCGCAGTTCGCGTGTTGCGAGACTTGGCGGCAGCACCTTGATGGCGACGGGCCGAGCAAGTCGCATTTCGCGCGCGAGGTAGACGATGCCCATACCGCCACGACCGATCTCGCGGTCGATCGAATATTCACCGGCGAGTGCGCGTTGAAGCGCGATAAAGTCAGCGTCGAGCTCGTGCGTCATGTTGTCCTTCTAACAGCAGCGATTCCCGGGCGTGTTGTAGCGTCGCGTGAGCGAGTCGCGGGCGAACTCGTCGTGCGTCATGGGCACGCACTCCGGATGCGTGCGCGTCACGTGCGCGAGGTACCGGTCGTAATCCGGTACCCCGATCACGCGTCGTACGACGCGCGCGATCTTCTCAGCGAGGGCCAGCATTGTTCGCTGATTTCCATGCCGGGCCCTTGGCGATTGTCGATTCGAAGAGGTCGAAGATGCGCGTGTATTCATCGGTCCACGATGAGGGACGTACGAAGCCGTGATCCTCTACCGGATACGAGGCGAGCGACCAGTTTGTTTTACCCAGCTCGATGAGACGCTGCTCGAGACGCACGATGTCCTGGTACATCACGTTGACGTCGACCATGCCATGCGCGAGGAGGAGAGGGCCTCGCAGGCCCTCTGCATAATAAATCGGCGACGATTGGTGATACGCGAGCGTGTCGTCCTGCGGCCGGTTGAGAATCGCCGACGTGTAGCCCTCGTTGTAGTGCGCCCAGTCGGTCACGGAGCGAAGACCAGCGCCTGCACCGAAATAGTCCGGCGCAGTGAACATGGCCATCAACGTCATAAAGCCGCCGTAGCTGCCGCCATAGATGCCAATGCGGCTGCCTGGAACCCCATACTTCTGCGTCAGCCACTTCGATGCATCGACGTGATCCTGGAGATCGCGTCCGCCCATCCAGCGGTAGATCGCCGTGCGCCAATCACGCCCATAGCCGGACGACGCGCGATAGTCGATGTCGAGCACGACATATCCGTGCTTCGCGAGATACTGGTTGAACATATATTCGCGCGGATACTCCGACCAGAAATTGCCGACGTTGTGCAGGTAACCCGCGCCATGCACGAAGATCACGGCCGCACCGTTCGGCTGTGCGCCCATATCCTGCGGCCGATAGATGTGGCCCGGCACGTTGATGCCGTCCGACGCGGGAATCTGCACGATCTCCGGCGCAATCCACGGACCCTTCAACCACTCTGCACTCGCCGACGTCGTGAGCCGCTCAGACTTCGCGTTGGCAGAATTCGCTTGAAGAAAGAGATCCGGCGGCTGATTCGTGAATGAGTAAACGTCGGCTAGCATTCTTCCGTCTGGCGAAACGACGGCAGCGTGTCCGCCCGGCTGAGACGTAATTCTCGTGCGCGCGCCCGTCGCGAGATTCATGCGATAGAACTGCTTTTCGTTCGACGACGGCTCGCTCGTGGTGAGGTAGAGCTCCTTCTTGTCCTGCGACATCTGTGCGGCGAGTACTTCCCACTTGCCGGTTGTGAGCGGCTTGATGTCGCTGCCGTTCGCGCTGGCCGAGTAGAGTTGCGCGTAGCCGGAACTTTCAGAAACGAACCAGATGCGCTTGCCGTCGTCGTAGAAGCCGGCGCACGAGCCGCATGGTCCGCCGACCCACGCAGAATCGCGCAACGTTTCGACGGTTGTCAGCGCTGACGTATCGCTGCCAATCGTGTACAGCAGTCGCGACTTGTGATGCGACGGCAACGCGAACAGCACCGCGCGCGAGCCATCCTCGTTCCAGCCGCCTTGCACGACGAAGCCAGAGACGCTGTCGGCGCCGAACAGCTTGAGTGGCGTCGCTTTGCCAGTGACGAGCGAGATCCACATGGCGCGCGAGCGGCCCAATGCGTCGCCGACTTTTGTGCGACCGCGAATGTTCTCCACATACCCGGACGACGTGACGAACTGCGGAACCTCGGCCGAGCGAGTCGTGGTTGTCGCCACGCCAGCGACAACGATCGCCGCCTTGCCGTTGGGTGATACCTCGATGCTCGCAACGCGCTCGCCGGCGGCGAGATGGATTGCCTGAAGCGCGAGGCCCTCGCGGGTCTTGCGATCGGCGCGTGTGATTGAATCCTGTCGCGCCTGATCGCGAATCACCTCGAAGAGATCCTTCTGTTGCTGCTCGAGACGCGAGATGTTGGCCGCATTCTTCTTCGTGGTATCGGGCGCGAAGGGGCGAATGTCGGTGAGCTGCCTGACCAGTCCGCCGTCGAGCGTCAGCGCGTAGGCGTTGCCATCGCGCAGAAAGTACAGCGTCTTTCCGTCACTGGAAAAAGTCGGATGCGTTTCGGACGCGAGCGTTTGCGTGAGACGCTTCATGGAGCCGTCTCTTGTGCTGATGAGATAGAGATCGCCACTCGCATCGACCGCGCGCCACTTGCCGTCGCTCGAGAGAGAGCCGTCGGCAAGGTACGGTGACGCTGAATCCGATTGTGCGATGCTGGTCTGCTCAGGCTTTGCGCCAACGCTCGCACGAATGCGGAAGGGCTTGGGCGTCTCGCGCCAATCCGAGCCGGGCGCGTTCCACAGGAAGTAGATCCACTTCGCGTCCGCACTCCAACGCACATTCGCCGGCGCTCGGCCGTAGAGCTCGGGGCCGCGCATGATGTTCTTGATGGAGAAGTCGAAGCCGTCGCCGTTAGAGACGCGTGCGACGGTTTGCGCGTTCAATGTAGCTGAGACGAAAAGCGCGGACATGCAGATTCCTCGCTTCGCTCTGAATGACACCGGTCGCTTCGCACGGAATGACAAATCAATCTCCAGCGATTGAAGTACGGGGAGTGAACGGGACTTCAGTCGACACGGCCTTCACTCGCCCACTGTAGATGCCCCACCACACACGCGAACTGTCGGCGAGAATCACGACCACCGACAACAGGAAGAATCCCGCGACGGCCGCGTCGAGATAGTCGTTGCCGACCATCTGAAGCAGCACCGTATCGTTCTTGACGCCCGGCGGCAGCGTGCCGGCCGCATGGGCATCGAGCAACGTTCTCGCATGCGAGAGAAATCCGAGCTTGGGCAGTGGCGAGAAGAGCTTGATGAAGCCGGCCGACATTGTGACAATCACCAACCACGCCAGGGGCACCAAGGTGATAAACGCGTAGCGAGGCTTGGACGTCTTGATGATGACCGTCGTCGCAACGCAGAGCGCCACCGCCGCCAATAACTGATTCGAGATTCCGAACAGTGGCCACAGCGAGTTCACGCCACCGAGTGGGTCGTTCACGCCCTGCCAGAGAAAGTGGCCCCACATGAGCACCGTGATCGCACTCGACATCACGATCGCGGGCATCCACGATGTGCGACCGAACGGCGCCCACACATGCTTGCCGAGGTCCTGGAGCATGAAGCGTCCGACGCGCGTTCCGGCGTCGAGCGTTGTAAGAATGAACAGCGCCTCGAACATGATGGCGAAGTGATACCACAGCGCCGTTGCGCCACTCCCACCGAGTGCCTTCGAGAAAAGGTGCGCCATTCCAACCGCGAGACTTGGTGCGCCACCGGTGCGTGAGAGGAGCGACACTTCGCCAACCTGTTTCGCGAGCAAGTCCAACTCAGCCGGCGTGACAACAAAACCCCACTGCGCAATTGCTGCCGCAGCCGACTGCGTGGTCGTACCAAGCGCCGCGGCCGGTGCATTGATCGCGAAGTAGACGCCCGGTGTGAGTGAGCAGGCCGCGATCAGCGCCATCACCGCAACGAAGGACTCCATGAGCATCGCGCCGTAGCCGATCATCCGCGCATCGGGCTCGCGCTCGAGCAGCTTCGGCGTCGTGCCCGACGAGATCAACGAGTGAAATCCGCTGATCGCGCCGCACGCAATTGTGATGAAGGCAAACGGGAAGAGTGCCCCCGCGAACACGGGACCGGTGCCATCGGTGAAGCGCGTCAACGCCGGCATCTGTAGCGGCGGAAGCACAATCAGAATTCCAACCGCCAGCGCAATCACGACGCCGATCTTCACGAACGCCGACAAGTAATCACGCGGAGCAAGGAGCAACCACACCGGCAGCACCGACGCCATGAAGCCATAGCCCATCACCAGAATTGCCAGCGTGCGTCCGCTCAGCGTGAACACCGTGGCCAGATCCGGCTGTTCGGCCACCCATCTGCCCGCATACAGCGAAAGCGCCAACAGCACGAGACCAATCGCACTCGCCTCGAGCACGCGGCCGGGCCGCAGCCAGCGCATGTACACGCCCATCAGCATGGCAATGGGAATCGTGAGCGCGATCGTGACCGTGCCCCACGGACTCGACTTGAGCGCATTCACCACAACGAGCCCAAGCACGGCGATCAACACGACCATAATGCCCAGCACCGCGATGAGCGCCGTGAACCCGGCAATCGGCCCAATCTCTTCCTTGGCCATTTGCCCGAGTGACTTGCCGTTTCGGCGAATCGAGGCGCAGAGAATCACGAAGTCCTGAACGGCACCGCCGAGGGCCACGCCGACGATGATCCAGAGAATGCCCGGCAAATAGCCGAACTGGGCGGCCAGCGTGGGGCCCACCAATGGGCCCGGTCCGGCGATGGCCGCAAAGTGATGCCCGAACACGATCCACTTGTTCGTCGGCATGAAGTCTCGCCCATCAGCCAGACGCTCGGCGGGGGTTTGCCGCTTGTCGTCCAAGGCGAACACCTTGGCCGCGATGAATGCGCTGTAGAACCGGTACGCGATGGCGTAGGTGCAGAGCGCAGCCACAAGGAGCCACGCGGCGCTGATATTTTCGCCGCGGACGAGGGCGATGTAGCCGAGCGAACCAGCGCCCGTGACAGCCACGAGGGTCCAGAGTAGCGTACTGCCCACTCGGCCCATGGGAGAGGAGGGTGAAGGCATCCGCCAAAGTGCCGACTGGGCAGAGTGGGGTCAATGCGCGTCTATGGGCGCCCGATTAACTTTGCGTGAAGATGCGCACTCTCAGACTTTCCGCGGCAATTGTTGGCCTCGCGATGATTGGCTGCCACAGCGGGGGCAAGACAGAAGAGCCGGCACCGGTTGTTGAGCCGGCGCGGCCACTCGCGAATCTCGCGTCGCAGCGCGTGATCCTCACGCCGGCCTTCAGTGTCCGGCAGGGTGATCCCATGGGTTGGGCCGCGGCGATTCCCAAGCCGAGAGACTTTCTCAAGACGCTCGACGACGCATTCCAAAAAGAACTCGGCGAGCGCGGACTCTCGACGCAGTGGATCTATCCAGCTGATCTCGTACGCGCGGCACGTGCCAACCCAACGTATGCAGTGGATCCGTACACCATCGGCGTGAACGTGCTGCGGAATCCATCGATGGTGTCGGGCAGTCAGTTCGGCGATCCACTCGCCACGCAGATCCGGACCATGATCGCGCTTCAGGAAGGTGCTCGCGCCGTCGTGGTACCAGTCGAGCTTCACTTCGAGAGGTCCGGCACTGACCAGCAGGTCGCGGTCCTTCGCGTCGCGCTGCTCGATGGCCGCTTGGGCGACGTGCGCTGGGTCGGCAACGCCAAGAGCGACCCCGCTGCGTCATTCACACCAGCGGTGACGAAGAGTCTCGCCGCGCATTTCGCTGACCTCATCGCGGCTCCCTGAGCCGAGCGCAAATACATGGCAACTCCAGTCACGTTGATTCCCGGCGACGGCATTGGCCCGTCCATCAGCAGCGCAACGGTGCGTATCCTCGAGGCAGCGGGCGCCGACATCGAGTGGGACACGCAGTACGCGGGGCAGGCGGGCGTCACCAAGTACGGTGACCCCATTCCCGACGAGACGCTCGATTCCATCAAGCGCACGCGCGTTGCACTCAAGGGTCCGCTCGAGACGCCGGTGGGGGAAGGCTTCCGGTCCATCAACGTGGCGCTTCGGAAGACGTTCGATCTCTATGCCAATGTTCGTCCCGCGTACTCGATCGCGCCGGGTGGACGATTCGAGAACATCGACCTCGTGCTCGTTCGTGAGAACACCGAAGGTCTGTATGTCGGCAACGAGCATTACATCAAGATCGGCACTGATCCGCGCGCCGCAGCGGAATCCATTGCACTGATCACGCGTGTGGGTTCGGAGCGCATCGTGCGCTATGCGTTCGACTATGCGCGCAAGCACAAGCGCAAGAAAGTCACGCTCGAGAACAAGGCGAACATCCTCAAGTTCTCGCAGGGATTGTTTCTCGACGTCGGCCGCCAGGTGGCGCAGGAGTTCGACGACATCGAGTTCAACGAGGTGATCGTCGATGCGATGGCGATGAATCTCGTGATTCAGCCCGAGCGGTATGACGTCATTGTCACCACGAATTTGTTCGGAGACATTCTCTCAGACCTGATCTCCGGACTCATCGGCGGACTCGGCCTGGCGCCGGGTGCGAACATCGGGCTCGGCGGTGCGATCTTTGAAGCTGTGCACGGCACGGCTCCCGATATTGCGGGCAAGGGCGTGGCGAATCCCGGGGCGGTCGTTCTCGCGGCGTGCATGATGCTTGAATACCTGAACGACAACGAGCGGGCAGCTCGTATTCGCACGGCGTTCGAGAAGACGGTGAAGGAGGGCAAGACCGTCACACGCGACCTGGGCGGTACGGCCAGCACCGACCAATTCACTGACGCCATCATCGCCAATCTGTGACCACGACTGTCTTCCACTGCTCCGATCTGCACTTTGGCCACCCGGCGGTGCCGGAGCAGTACGAGGCGATGGAGTCGTTGATTCACGAGTACAAGTACGATGTGGTCGCGATCTCCGGTGATTTGTCGCAGCGCGCTCGCTCGGGTGAGTTCCAGCGGGCGCGAGCGTTCATTCGCCAGGCACAGGAAGAAAGCAAGGTCATCTGCATTCCCGGCAATCACGATGTGGCGTGGTGGAAGGCGCCATTTGCATTGGGCGATGAACGGAAAATGCTTGCGAACTATCGCCGCTTTATCGACGACGACATCGAGCCGGTGGTGCGCGTTCCCGGCGCGACGTTCGTGGGACTCAATACGTCGCACGGTGTGATTCGACAGACGCTCACGTGGAGGCTGCGCGATATCTCCATCATCGGCATTGTGCGACGCGAGCAGATTGAACGCACGCGCAAGGAATTCAATCAGTCGCCGCCGGACGACCTGCGCATTGTGGTGATGCACCACAACCCCGTGAAGGGTGAACTCTCGCAGCGTCACGGGCTGAAAGACACAGCGAAAGCACTCGGTGCATTTGCCGACATGTCCGTCGATCTCGTACTCTGCGGGCACGACCATCAGGATGCCATTCACTACATCGAGCACACGAAGAAGGGCACGGTGATCTCGACGGCGGGAACGGTGTCGAACCGTATGCGTGGTGGCCGTCCCTCGTCTGTGAACAGCATCCGCATGTCGAAGGAACAGATCGAGGTGTCGACGTTGGTGTGGTCGCAGGCCGATCGCGCATTCGTTCCCGGACCCACGAAGTGTTTCAGGCGCTAGCTGTCGTCCTGAGCGGAGCGAAGGACCTGCTTTCGCGCGGCGCACAACAAGCAGGCCCCTCGCTCCGCTCAGGACGACAGCTGGAGTTGGAGTTTAACACTGCCCCGCCACGCAACGCCGATGAGTTGCTGAGTCGCCTCAAGACACTTGGCCTCAAGCAGATCAAGCACCTCAAGCTCACGCACAATCGCAACGTGATGGTGAGTTACAAGGGCAGCCACCTTCGCGTGCACGACGGTTTTCTGGCAGCACAGGAACCGGTGCTGCAAGCCATCGTCACGTTCGTCGAAGGACGTACACGTGCGCAACGCAAAGCCGCGCAGGCCATTCTCGTAACGCATCCCATCGTCGTCACGCCGCGCGAATTCAAGCGCGAGCGCAATCACCCCGACGACGACGTGCTTTCCTCCAAACTCATGGAGTGGCACCAGAAGTACAACGCGCGTCACTTCGACAACGCGCTCAAACCCGTTCACGTGCGTGTGTCGCGCCGCATGAAGAGTCGGCTCGGACACTACTCTCCGCTCACCCCGAACGGCGAGCCCCCGGAAATCGCGATCAGTCGCCGCCACCTGCGCCGTCATGGATGGCAGGAAGCGCTCGACACGCTGCTGCACGAGATGGTGCATCAATGGCAGGACGAGACGGGCCACGAAATCGATCATGGCCGGGCATTCCGGGCGAAGGCGCGACGCGTCGGCATCACGCCATTCGCGCGGCGCGTGGTTACGGCGTCATCGCGGTCGTCGGCGTCTTCAGGTGACGGTCGTACCAGTTGAGGTAGCGGCCCAATCGATCCACCCGATAGCTCGGAACCGTGAGTCCGTGGAACTGGTTCGGATAGATCACCAGTTGCGTCTCGACTCCCAGCGTGCGCAGCGCCTGATACATCTGCTCGCCGCCCACGATCGGAACATTGAAGTCGCTCTGTCCGCCCATGAATAACGTCGGCGTCTTGATCTTGTCGGCATGGAAGAATGGATAGGACACCTTCAACCACCGTTCCTGCTCCTTCCACGGTGCGCCGAGTTCCAGCTCGTATTGCGTGACGTATTGGTCGGTGCCGTACATCGAGAGCTGATTCGCACTGCCGGCGCCACTGACTGCCGCCTTGAAACGCGGCGTCGACGCAATGGTGTAGTCGGTGAGAATGCCGCCGTAGCTCCACCCGCCAATGCCGAGTCGCTCCGGATCGGCGATGCCCTGCTTCACCGCTTCGTCAACAGCCCCGAGCAGGTCGAGCACTTCCTTGTTGCCCCAGTCGGCGTAGATGGCTTTTTGATATGCCGCGCCGCGGCCGTTTGAACCGCGGTAGTTCACGGCGAGAACCGCGTAGCCATTCGCGGCGAAATACTGGCGATCGAAGTCGAAGCGATACGAGTCCTGGCCGTTCGGGCCGCCGTGGATGTAGAGCAGCAGCGGCAACCGCGCGTCGGCGGCTGCACCCGGTGGACGGAACAAGAGCGAGTGGACCTCCGCCCCGTCCTTGCTCCTCGACGTGAAGTCTTCGACGGAGCCGAGTGAGAGCTGGGCGAACAGCGAGTCGTTCTGGTGCGAGATCTGTCGCGTGTTGCTTCCTTCGAGCGCGAACACTTCCGGCGCCTGCACGGCCGTGCTCATGAGCAGGGCGACCTTTCCGTCCGCGAGCATGTTGTAGCTGGAGACCGATCGCTTCGTGTCCGTCAGTCGGGCGACGTTGCCATCGCTCACACGAATGCGCACGAGATAGTCGGAACGATCATCGGCTGTTGTGGCGAACACCGATTGTCCATCTGCCGCAAAACGCACAGCGGAAATCGGGCGATCAAACGTCGCCGTAACGACACGCGCCGGAGCGCTGCCGTCGCTCGCCACGAGCGCGAGCTTGGGAAGATTGTAGGCGCCGTACTTTGGTTCATCTCCGCGGGTGAAGGCGATCCACCTTCCATCCGGACTCCACGACGGACGGCCGCCATCGGGTCCCTCGAACGTCGTGAGCTGCTTCGGCGACGAGCCTTTTCGAGCATCGATCACCCAGATATCCGAGTCGCGACCACGGCCCGGCTCGGCGAGCTCGTTGCGCACGAACGCAATACGCTGCCCGTCCGGCGACCACGAGGGCGAGTCGTCGTCATTCGCGCCAAACGTCAGTGAATCGAGCTTCTTTGTTGCGACATCGAATACGGCGAGATGTGAGCGCCTGGTGCCGAGGTAGCCGGCGATGTCGCGCTTGAAGTTGTAGCGGTCGATGACAATGGGCTTTGGCGTCGTGTGCGTTGCCGTGTCCTTTTTCGCGATGGAGTCAGTCTCTTCGTCGAGAACGAGTGCCAGCCGCTTCGCATCGGGCGACCACTCGAAACCCGAGATGCCGCCCTTGAGGTTCGTGAGCCGCTGTGCTTCACCTCCGCGGCGATCGAGCAGCCAAATCTGGCCCCCTTTTCCTTCCTGTCGGCCGGAAACGAAGGCGAGAAACTTCCCGTCCGGACTCCAACGCGGTGAGCTCTCACCGTCTGGAGATGACGTCACGCGAATGGTCGTCGCGCCGTCCCAGCTGGTCATCCAGATGTCGGTATCTCCCTTGTCCTTCGCCGAGTCGATGGCAGACACCGAGTATGCGATCCATTGACCGTCAGGCGAGATCTGCGGATCGTTGACGTTGTGCAGTTTCAGCAGGTCGGTGGCGCGAAGGAGTCGTTTCGGTGCCTGGGCTGATATGGAAGCAGCGACGAGAAACAGGAGCGCAGCGAGCTTGCGGAGCATGGCGGCCGGTGGTGAGAGGTCAGCCAATATGTAAAAAACAGCGGGAAAAGCGATGATTTACAGTGACCAGATGTGACGGAAACTGCCGGATCTAAAGCAGCAGCAGAAAATCCGGCCGTTTCCGCTGCATCCGTTGCAAGTCAACACCGCTGTTGATCCTCTCACCCGCTCGTGGGGCAGAAGCGCGGATTCAGTTTCCGTTGTTTACCTTTCTACGGGCAGACAACCAGCTGATTCGCCAACTCAATATGCAAGATTTCTACAACATCGATTCCGTCCTTTCCGAAGAAGAACGCGCCGTTCGCGACAGCGTCCGCGCCTTCGTCGACCAGAAAGTGCTCCCCGTCATCGGCGACGCATACGTCGAAGGACGTTTCCCGAAGGAGCTCATCCCCGAGATGGGCGAGCTCGGTGTCTTCGGCGCGAACCTCCCCGAGGAATACGGCTGCGCAGGACTGAACAATGTCCAGTACGGCCTCATCATGCAGGAACTCGAGCGCGGCGATTCAGGCGTGCGCTCATTTGCCAGCGTGCAAGGCGCGCTCGCGATGTATCCCATCTACGCCTTCGGCAGCGAAGAGCAGAAAAAGAAATGGCTGCCGAAAATGGCCACCGGCGAAGTCATCGGCTGCTTCGGTCTCACCGAGCCCGATTACGGCTCGAATCCGAGCGGCATGATCACCATGGCCAAGGAACAGGCCGACGGCTCGTGGATCCTGAACGGCGCCAAGATGTGGATCACGAATGGATCTACCGCAAAGATCGCCATTGTGTGGGCCAAGACCAACGGCGACCCGAGCGACAAATCCATTCGCGGATTCATCGTCCCCACGGACATCCAAGGTTTCAAGTCGAAGGACCAGAAGGGCAAGCTCTCACTCCGCGCGAGCGACACGAGTGAGCTCGTCTTCTCCGACGTGCACCTCCCGGCCGACGCCATCCTCCCCAAGTCGGGTGGACTCAAGAGCCCACTTATGTGTCTCACGCAAGCGCGCTACGGCATCTCGTGGGGCGCCATCGGCGCCGCCATGGCGTGCTTCGAAGAAGCAGTGAGCTACGCGCAGAACCGCGTGATGTTCGATCGCCCCATCGGTGGTTTCCAGATCCAGCAAGAACGCCTCGCCGACATGCTCACCGAAATCGTGAAGGCGCAGCTCGTCTCACTGCACCTCGGCCGCATGAAGGACGCGGGCACCTTCACTCCGCAGCAGGTATCGCTCGCGAAGCGCAACAACGTCAGCATCGCCACCGACATTGCGCGCGAAGCACGACGCCTCCTCGGCGCCGTTGGCATTCTCGCCGAGTATGCCTCGATGCGCCACATGGCCAACCTCGAGAGCGTCTATACATATGAAGGGACGCACGACGTCCACTCTCTCATCCTGGGCCAGGCCGTCACGGGTCTCAGCGCGTTCAAATAGCGGTCATACTGTCTCGGACACCTGCAAGGATTCTTTACAGCAGGTGATACAAAGCTTGGCAGTTTTCTTCGCGAGGGCTTCAGACAATCATCTGAAGCCCTTGTGTCGTATGCGGTTGTGATTGGGCGCATGGCTTGCCTTACAGTGACCACCCGAAAGTGCTCGACGACGGCACTCTGGGCGATTCCGCTGTTGGAGCAAGACCATGCACTACCCCGCGCGCCGTAGCAGCACCTTTGTACCCGTTGTCGCCGCCCTCCTGATCGCCGCCTGTGCGAATCAGGATTCGCTCACGGCCGTCGCACCAAGTCGTCAGCACGCCGATCTGCTCGGAATCGATCTCGGACTCGATGATCTGCTCAAGAGAGGCGACACGCAGACCACCGTTCTCGTTATCGATCCCGCCATCACCTCCACCTACTACATCCCAGGTGCACATCGGCTGTGGGTACGGGCTGGTGGCATTTGCGATCTCAAGTCCGACTACGGTTCGGGCACGTGGGATCTTCCATGTCTCAGCGCCATTCTGCCAACCATCGTCGTCGCACGCTCTTGGGTCGATGCGAATGGGCACCCCGGCATCGAGTTCTCGCCGGCACTGCGCTTCCTGCCGGCGAAAGAAGGCGAAGGCTCCTCCGCCGAGTTGTGGTTGCGCGACAGATCCGCCGCATGGAACACCACTGCGATCATTCGCTACTGCACCGAGAAGGAGTGCGTCGATGAGGGGGCGAAGGATTCGTCGATGGTCACACTACACGACCTGAAACGCGGCTATCTCTATCGCCGCATCAAGCACTTCAGCGGCTACCAAGTGTCCACTGGTCGCGAAGACGAGCCACCCACCGATCCGCTCGAACCCGACAAATGACCTCGCGCGTACCGGTGCGGGGCAGTGGTCCTCTTCAGCCCGCACAACCTACACCGTCGCAGGCCATGCCTGCCCTTCGTCTCATCGTCTCCAACGATGCGACGTCGAGCTTCGATGAACTCGTCGAACACGGCCTTCAGGCCGAGCGACAGGGTGATCGTCAGCGCGCGCGCGATTGCTTCCATGCGGCGCTCGGCCAGCTTCCGGCCGAGCGTGCGCATGAGACGTCCGCGCTGCTGCGATGGATCGGTCGTACCTATCACACGGACGGCGATCCGGTCACCGCACTGGAGTGTCTCGAGGTAGCACTCGCCATCGCAGAAGCGAACGACGATCACGCGGCCAAGGGACACGCCATGAATCTCCAGGCGATTGTTCACTGGCAGTCCGGTCGCCTCGACGAAGCGGAAAAACTCTACAACGCAGCACGCGACACGGCACTCGCGGCCGGTGAATCAAAGCTCGCGGCAATGACAGCGCAGAACCTCGGTATCATCGCGAACATTCGCGGCGACGTCGATCTCGCGTTGCACTACTTCGAGACCGGGCTGCGCGACTACCGCGCACTCGGTCTGCCCGCGGACGTCTGCAAGGCGCTCAACAATCTCGGTCTGTTGCACACGGGCCAGCAGCGCTGGGACAACGCGGCGAGCGCCTACCAGGAGGCGCTGCAGATCGCTGAAGTCCTTGGCGACACCAGCTCGCGCATCATGATCGAGGTCAACTACGCCGAGCATTTCCTGGCGCAGGGGCTCTTCGATCGCG
>JBBQHJ010000023.1:0-25651 GCA_038323865.1 Gemmatimonadales bacterium | reverse complement strand
CGTGTGACGATGCGTGAGCTCGCGCGAGCGCTCGCGGTGTTCAGCCTCCTCGGCGGATTTTCTCCGTTGGCCGGCCAGACCACGGGGCAGTTTCTACAGAGTCATTTGAAGGCCAGGCAGCTCGTTGCCGAGGCCGTGGCTGCTGAAGGAGGTGCCGCTGCCCTCGGGGCGCTCAAGCAACTCGAGTACAAGGCGGATGGGTCCATCGACAACGCCACTCAATCGTTTGACCCGCAGGCCAAGACCCATCCGGAACCCTTCAAGGCCAGCTCGATCTTCGACTATGCGGGCAACAGATTCTATTCGCTGGTCGAGACGGCGCCGCCCGCCATGACCGCAGTTCAGTCTCCGGCCTTCTACAAGAACGGTATTTTCTCGTTCGTCAACGGCGCTCAGCGGCAATACACCAGCAATCCGATCGCCGATCCCAACCCGAATTTCGATGCGAACGCCCGATATGTTCCGGCGCTCGTTCTTAAGCGCGTCATGAGAAATATCAGATCGGTGAACTTCGTGGGCGAGGAGTCGATCCGTGGCCATCTGGTCGACGTGGTCGAGTTCTCGTGGGACTTGGTGAGCCGCTACCGCATGGATCTCGACAAGGTCGATCACACCCTGCGTGACATCAGAGTGCTCGGAAACGATCCGTTGACGGGAGACGACGAAATCATCATCGAGTACACGGGTCAGCAAACGGTCGCGGGCCTTCGGTTTCCCACGCGCGCGGTGTCGTATCGTCATGGAGATCGCTTCATCGACATCGCGTTGAGCGACATTCAGGTCAATCACCCGCCGGATCCGTCCAAGTTCGAAATTCCGGCCGGTGTTGTCGAATCGCCTCCGTCGACAGCGGTCCTCGCGACGCAGCGGCTCGACGGCAACCTGTACGAGGTCAGCGGGATTGGGCCTGGCGCCAACTATCGGAGTCAGTTTCTCGACTTGGGCGACGCAGTAGCCGTCTTCGAGGCCCCGTTGGGTTTTGCTCCTTCGCAGCAGGTTGTGGGAGAGATCCGGAAGACGCTCGGCGACAAACCCATCAAGTACGTGGTGCTCAGTCACTATCACGACGATCATGCCGGCGGCGTGGGTGCTTACGTCGAACTCGGCGCCACGCTGGTCACGACAAAAGGGAATGAGGATATTCTCACGCGGTATGCGCGCCTCGGGTCCGTTCTCACCGGAGCCGCGCCGCATCCCGCGTTGCAACCGCGTTTCCTCGACGTGACGGGGAGCACGCTGGAACTGGTTGGCACCGGCGACCGAAAGCTGATCGTCTACAGGATTCCCGATGTCGGGCATGTCAAAGACTTGCTGGCGGTGTACGATCCGGCGACGCGGACAATGGTGGATGCGGACCTGTTCACGCCATTCTTTGCTGCCTCGTCACCGGCCTATCGGCGATTTGCGGCGTGGCTGCAATCGTCCGAGGCGCCGGAGGTGGTGCGAATCGCCGGTGTGCACCACGCACCAATGACGAAACAGGAATTCCTCGATCTGGTGTCGGGTGGTCAGAAGTAACGAGCGCGGTGATGCGTCTGCACCCGGGATTGTCGTGCTCCAGCAGGCTGGGGCGAACGTGCGGGGCGAATACCGGGTGGTTCGCCCTCGTCTGGCCGAAGCGGGATTCAACAGCACATCGGGTATGGATGATCGGCGTTCAGATGCGAGGTGATTCGCACCCTGCAAATGCTGTTGGCCGCGGAATCGAGGTCAGTCGTCACACTCGACTGCGCCGCCATTGATGGCCAGGACTATCGTTGCCTGTTGGTTCCGAATGCTGTTCCGCTCCACATTTTTCCCCGTCATATGCTGAAGACGAACCGATTGCTCACCGCATCTGTGGCTCTCGTGATGACGTCTCATCCACTCGCCGCGCAGACGCGCGGGTTTGTTGTGAGGCTCGGCACGGACACGTTTGCCGTGGAACGCATCAGTCGCAGCGGGAACACGGTGACGGGCGCCGTTGCTCGCCACACGCCGACCGCTTCCGTGCTGCGGTACCTGCTCACTTTCAAGGCGGATGGCTCCGTGGCGACGTACACGGAGTCCATTTCGAAGCCCGATGGCACCCCGATGCCGGTGCCGTCTCCGGCTGGTCCAATGACGGACATGAAAATGACGTTTGTCGGCGACACCATTGTACGGGAGGTCGTTCAGGGCGGAACGAGAGTGGTGCAGCGCGATGCCATGCGGGGCGTGGTGCTGCCTTTCGTAGGAGGCACATCCCCGTACTGGCAGGAGCTGGCCATTCAGGCCGTGCAACGCGCTAAGGCGGCGGAGTTCGGATCGTTCGGCTTTGGGTTGGCACAGCATGCGCCAAGCGTGTTTCCCGTTCGGTTTGTTTCGCGTGATTCCGCGGAGATCCCGCTAGGACAGGGATTTTTTCGTGGATATCGCCTTGATGGCGGTGGGCAGTTGCTACACGGCGACGCATCCAACACAACGGTGCGACTCCAGATGACGCCGATTCACGATGCCGACATCGATGCGATCGCTCGCGGGTGGGCAGCGCAGGAGGCGGTCGGTCAGGGTATGGGCTCCCCGTCGACACGTGACACCGCACGGTTTGTCGTCGGGAGGGCATCGGCTACCATCGACTATGGCCGGCCGGCAAAGCGCGGTCGCGCGATCTGGGGCCAGCTCGTGCCGTTCGACACCGTGTGGCGACTAGGCGCCAATCTCCCGACGCAACTTCACACGGACGGAGACATCCAGTTCGGCGGCATCACGGTCGCAGCCGGCACGTATAGCCTGTGGCTGGTTCCGAGCCAGCAGCAGTCCTATCTCCTGGTGAACACCCAGACGTCCGGGTGGATCGGTGTGCCCATGCATGACGCGGCAAAGGATGTCACGAAAATTCCGGTGGCAAAGCACGTCGGGCTCCCGGCGGGAGAGGAGCGGTTTCGTATCCTCGTGCAGGACGGGACCCTCATGATGTTGTGGGACGACGGTGGATACGAGGTTCCACTCCGCGCCATGCCCTGATGCCCGAAATAGCAGGCTGCTCGACAACGGGGAAATCCACAATCAGGAGATCCATCGATGCAAGCCAAACTCGAACGAGACATCCGAGTGTTGAAGATCTATGCTGTCACGAGCACGCTGCTCTTCGGCGCGCTGACAATGACAGCATTCTCCGCTCAGGAGAAGAAGCAGAAATTCAACGAGATCGATGTCGAGCGCATCAACATTGTGGAGAGCGACGGCAAGCTGAGGATGGTCATCTCGAATGAAGCTCGGCAGCATCCAGGCATCGTCAATGGAAAAATCATTCCGCGAAATGGGCCAAGGCCGCCTGGAATACTCTTCTTCGATCAGTCGGGCGACGAGATGGGAGGACTGATATTCGGCGAGAACGGAGGGAAGGGTCACTTCGGATCGTTCACGTGGGACAAGGTGCAGAACGATCAGACTATCCGAATCGGCCACCTCGAGGGAAACAATGGAGCGTATGAAGCGGGGATGCAGGTATGGCAGCGGACGGATGTTCCCCTTGACGTCGTCAACGCAAAATACGAAGCGGCATCGAAGCTCAGCGACACGCTCATGCGCAAAGCTGCAATCAGGGCATTGACAGACAGCGGGTTCTTCGGCGCAAACCGGTTGTTCATCGGAAAGCAACGCGACAATTCGACGATACTCGTCATGGCGGATGTCGATGGCAACCCGCGCATCAGGATGCAGGTGCTGCCAAACGGCACACCGCGCCTGGATTTTCTCGATGCAACGGGGAAAGCGACCTACAGCGTGCCAGTGGGGCACTGAATACATGATCATGCAGAGCTGCTCCTTGCGAGTGAACGACGCCCGCCTTGAGGCTGACGCGATGCACGCGATGAGCGCTATGCGCCGCCGAGTGCAGATCATCGCCGGCGCGGTTCACTTATCCACCGCGGCGTGTTGTCTGGCGCAGGGCGGCCCCATGGAATTCCACGTCACGACACGCGACGGTGTCGTGGTGACGGGCGACCTGCAGCACGCAGCGCACGCGCGCTGGCCGAGCGCACCCACGATCGTATTGCTCCACCAGGCGGGGGCGAACGTGCGGGGCGAATACCGAGCCATTCGCCCGCGTCTGACCGAAGTGGGATTCAACACCGTCGGCGTCGACACGCGCGGCGGCGGCGAGCGGTTCGGAGAAGTGAATCGAACGGAGCGGAGTGAGAGCGCGGCGTCATCGCACTATTGCGTCGCGCAGGGCGACATCGAAGCGGTTCTCCCGTCGTTGCGCTCGCGGGGCTTCTCCGGCCCGCTCTTCCTCTGGGGAAGCAGCTATACGGCGGCGCTCGCGATCCGCATCGCGGCGGCCCACCCCGAGCTGGCCGGAGTGATTGCATTTTCTCCCGCATCCGGTGAGCCCATGCGCGGCTGCGAGCCGGAGGCTCTCGCGCGACGCGTGCGTGTGCCAGTGCTCGTGATGCGTCCGGCCGCGGAGATGCGCGAGCAGTGGATCGCCGCGCAGCTCGACACGCTATCGGCGGCTGGACTCGAGACGATGGTCGTCGCTCGTGGTGCCCACGGTGCATCGGTGCTCGACTCATCGCGAACGCACGCGCCCGTCGAGAATCAGTGGAGCGCGGTGCTCGATTTCATGCGTCGCAACGTGGTGGCGCCGCGTGCGCTCCCGGCCTCTTTCGGTGAGCGACGCGTCGTCGTCGAAAGCGATGGCTGGCTCCTCACTACAGACCTCATGGTGCCACGGCGCGGCAAGGCGCCGGCCGTGCTCATGCTCAACGGCGCGAATCGCGATCGCCACGCGTACGATCGGCTCGCCCATGTTCTCGCGGCTCGTGGAATCGCGTCGCTTCGCGCGGACCTTCGCGCAGCGGGCAACAGCGCGACGCTCGGCCGCTTTGTGCCTGGCGCTGACAGCGACGCGAGCGTGCTGGCGCAGCCACCGCCTGACTCGGCGAACGCACGCGACGTCGTGCGACTTCTCGCGTTTCTGCGCGGTACCGCTAACGTAGACTCCACACGCATCGGAGTCGTAGGCGCGAGCTATTCCGCCGAGGCGATGGCGCTGGCCGCGCGGAGAGCGTCGTATGAGCGTGCGTATGTCGCACTCTCACCTGGCTCGTTCAGCGACACATCCTTTGCCGCTGTGAAACAGAGCGGCGCGCGCTGGCTCTTCGTGCGTTCGAACGACGAACGATTCGTGCGCTCGTGGCTCGACGACAAGGTCCGTGCGGCCGGCGGCTCATCGACCGTGATGCGGATCAATGCGGGAAGTGCACACGCAACGGACATTCTTACGCTCGAGCCGAGTGCGATCGATCGCGTCGCCACATGGATCAGTCGTGCGCTGCTGCGATGAGGGGTTGGGGAACCAACCGCGACACCGTCTCAGGGCGTGTAGGTCAGTCGCATTGCCGGGACGTCGGTATCCGTGGACAGTGACGCCTGACGCGCCCCTGCACCACCAGTTCCGCTCGCCGCGGTGACAGCGAAGTGGACGTGCATCGTCTCGAGTGCGCAGGTGACCTTGGGCGTTGGCGTGAAGCCCGGGCACGCAGCACCCGCAGCATCAGACGAGAAGCTCGCCGTGCCAGTGTTGGGACGCCATTGAGTGACAGCGCCTCCGTTGCCGACCCGCAGCAACATGCCATTTCCGATGTTGCCGGCGTTACCGATTGTGCCTGTCACGGACGATGGCGGCGTACTGCCCGTCGACTGCGCGAATCCGCCCACTTCGATGAGATTCGCCAGCTTGTTCGGATCGTCAATCGCCACGACTGTCCATGTCGAGGACGAACCGGTGGCGGTAGTGAAAGCGCGGTGAATGCCAATCATATACAGTGGCACCGTGGTGAGGTCCGTGCTGATGTTGACGCGCTTCGCCTCGACCCCTGCCGTCAAGACCATGAGCGACGAATCCACCAGCGACTTGAGATCCGCGTTGCCTGGGTTCGCTTGCACGATGACTGTGCCGGAGCTGTCGAGCGAATGAAGCTGTGCTGCTCCGAGCTGAAGCTTGTCGGACGGCGTGGTTGGGGTCGTTGAGTCCGTGCTGCTGCAGGCGGTCAACGCGAATGAAGCGCCGAGCAGAAGCGCAAGCGGACTACGCTTTAGAGATGATCTGTTCATATGCATCCTTGTGAGGGTGGCGTAGGAGGCGCCGAACGGTGATCACGCTTTTACACGCAGGCGGCGTTGGGAGCTTCATGAGGCACAACCTGATGTACCGCATCGCAGTCACACAGCCACCTGAACCAACAGGTCACGCGCGGTCGAGCGATTCAGATTGCGGCACATGATGCCGCCGAGTCTCGTCGGTCAGGCAACGTGGCGGGGGGCGTCCAGCGGCCCGAGTAGTCCCATCGTCCACCGCGACCACTCTCGATGGTGGCCGAACCGGCGCTGTAACACCGCGATCGGTACGAGTGTCGATGAACCGTGACCATCCCGCCTAGTCCATGCAATACGCGACATGAAAGTCGGTGAGAGACCAAGCGTGGGAGAGATGCCTGTGTTCGATACTCAGACGAACTCGCGAGGGTCGATGATCCGCAGCACGGAGCTGATCCCCGGCTGATTGAACCTCTTGTACCCCTGATTCCGCTCGAGATTCTCGAGATGCGAGCCAATCGCGCCACGCTCGCGAAATTCCGCCGCCGCATCCGCGAGAGCAAACCGATCCGAGGGCTTCAGCACGTCCGACATCGAGATCATCGCGCTCGCGATGTCACCCTCACCGTGAACGTGGGCGCGGGCAAATGCGCACCCGCCTTGTCCGCCAGCGGTTTGAAGGTCACCAATGTGCCATTGTGCACCCGGGTCTCGATCGCGGGGCGCGCCCGATACGCACTCCCGATATTCGCAGTGAGCAAGACTCCGGAAATGGCGGCGCCGGCCACTGCCAGGGCCGACGCACACCGGGTTCTTCCTGTCTGCCGGTCGGCTGGCGACGGCAATTGCCCGAGAATGTCCTCGATACGTGTTCGCAACAATCCGCCTCGCGCTCCGAGCACCGCCGCCGGAATGTGTGCTCGCGTTTCCTCCATGGTCAGCAAAGCGCTGGCGAGCGCCATCGGATCACCTCCCAGGCGCACCGCAAGCCGATCGCACGACCGTTCGCGAAGCTGGCGCAGATCGCGGGAGAGAAGCCATACAACGGGATTGAACCAGAAAAACGCTTCGATGAAAAACTGCGCAATATTGACGAGCCAATCTCGGCGACGTACGTGCGCCAGTTCATGCAGGATGATGGCGGCACGTTCCGGCGGACTCTCGAGTGCGAGCGCGCCATCACTCAGCACGAGCATCACGCTCCGCAGTCCGACGACGAAGGGGCTCGAGATGATCGGTGAGTGGCGAACTCGTATGCGCGATCGGATGCCACATACGCCACGCCAATGTTGCATGCCCGCGACCCAGTCGGGCGGCGCGTCTCGCGTATCACGGAGCGTCCACCGCAGTTCCAGCAGAGCAACACTCATCCGCCCGAGGAGCAGGAGGGTGCCCGCTCCCCATACGACGAGAACAAGAACGAAATGCTCGCGAACAGCCGCGATTGTGAGCAGGAGAATGCCAGCATCTGGCAGCGCACGATTCTCACTCGCGATGCGCCCCGCCATCGCAGCTGCGAGCGGAAGCAGCTTGGACGCGATCGCCGTCCCTACTGGGAGTGCCACCAGACTGGCCAGCAGTGCGATCGACAGCAGATAGTCCTGTTCCGGATCGCGCACGACACGACGACGGTCCACGGCATGAACGGCCAGGACGGCAGCCGCAACGAGCGCCGAGTGCGCGGCCCAAATGACAAGCAATGGTGCGATGACGGCGCCGTTCATCGCTCGCGTCTCGATTGACGGTCGAGCAATCGTCGCAACTCGGCAATCTCATCGAGTGAAGCGGGACAACGGTCCAGCGCGCGCATTGCGAGCTCGGCCCCCGATCCAGCGAACAGCCGGTCCACCACCCGTCCAACAAGATTTCCGATCGTGACGGCTTCGTCGACTGCCGGCCCGTACACGTGGACGTGACGTGAACTGTCGCGCACGACAAAGCCCTTGCTGAACATGTTCTGGAGCTGCTTCAGGGTGGTCGTGTAGCCGGTCCCCCTTTCTGCACCGAGCGCTTCGTGGATGTCGCGGACCGTGTTCGGCCCGCGCGCCCAGAGTACCCGCAGAATCTCCAGCTCGGCGTCCGTCGGAAGTGCGTGCCGTGGCATGTGCCTCCGAATCGTGGGGGTGCCAAGTCCAATGTAGCTGGTCAGTCCGCGCGGAGCGAGTCGATGGCGAACTACGATAGGCATCGTAAACCTTACGACGCCCATCGTAGACTAACGGGAAACCACCACTCCGGAGACAACATGCCATTTCGCACCTGTAACGGTACATCGCTGTCACGCGCACTCGTGGTCGCAGCGGTGCTCAGTTGCCCAACCATCCTTGCAGCGCAGTCTGCGTCCACACCGGACCGGCCAGTCACGCGCGCACCGTCATGCCCGAAGGCCCTCCACCGCTACGATTCCGTGGAGGATGTGCCGAAGCCCTTTGACACACTGACCGCCCCGCCCCTGAACGGTTCGTGGAACAGCCGCGAGGCGATGGAAGCGGCGCGCATCGAAGGCATCGCGATGACGGGAGCGACGGGATACATCTTCGAAGAGAAGCGTGAAGCATCGGCAGGCGCGGTGCGCACCATGACCCGCTCCGTACCGGTGTTCGTCCGCGCTGACAGTGCTCGCGTGCACACGGAATGCCTCGCGTCGAAATAGTGTGGCCGGTGATGAAACCGCTCATCGCGCTCACACTCGCACTCACCGGCGTCCTCAGCCCAACCGTCACGCCGGCACAGGGCGTCGGCCCTCGTCCCCAGGTATTGGTTGGCCGAGTGACGACAGATGGCGGCCGGCCGATTGCGAGCGCCGACGTTTTCATCACCGTCGCCGCGGACCTCTCGGTGGTACGGGGCGTCACCGACGTCGAGGGAACCTTCGTCGTTCGCGTCGCGCATGGCACCGGGGACTTTCTCGTTCATGTCGCAGCAGCGGGATTCAACGCGGTTCGCAAGCGCATCACGTCGACGTCGGACTCGATCGCGGTGGGCGACATGCGGTTGTCGCCGTCGCTTCCACCCACACTCGCTCCGGTGCGCGTTCGAGCGGTCGCCTCTCGGCCCCAGCGAGGGCTGGATCCGTGGCCGGAGCCCGGTGCGGCTGAGGGTCCGCCGCAGGGAATGATCGGCGCGGTCAGTCCGGAGAACGCTGGCGATCTAGCGTCGCTCGCGGCTACGACGCCTGGCATCATGCCCGTTACCGGTGGCGTGTCCGCGTTTGGGCTCGGCATCGATCAGACGTCAACGACGCTGAACGGTTTCGCTTTCGCCGGCGCCGACATTCCACGCGACGCGCCAACAAGAACGCGCATCTCCACTTCCACCTTCGATCCGGCGCGCGGGTGGTTTGGCGGCACACAGGTTGGTGTCGATCTCCTCGGTGGCGGCGTCCTCTCGTCGCGCACGGCGCACGCGACGATCGACGCACCGCTCCTGCAGCTCGTCGATCCGATTGCCGCTCAACTCGGGCAGCGCGTCACGAGTGGCAGTGTCAGTGTTGGTGGTTCCGGGCCTCTCACCGAGAGTGATCGACTCTTTCATAGCTACGGGCTCCAGGGCGGGCGTGTCGTGTCGCATCCCGTGTCGCTGCTCGAGGCAGATGATGAGTTCTTCAACCATGCGGGCGTGGCGATCGATTCCGCGCGTCGTCTGGTCGCCGTGCTGCGGCACGTCGGCGTTCCGCTCAACGAGGGCAGTTCTGCTCGCGTTACAGAAAACGTGTCGTTCATCGGCCGGCTCGACCATGCACCATACGACTGGCAGACGTTTGCGCCACCGACCGCCGCAACGACGCTTACCGTTTACGGAAAATGGACACGCTCGCGGGGCGTTGGGGTGACCGGTACGAGCCCGCTCGCGCATGCGAGTGATGCCATGCGTGCCATTGGCAGCGTGCAAGGATCGTATTCTCGGTACCTCCAACGCGGTGTGCTTGCGGAACTCCGCAGTGCGCTGTCGCTCATGCAGTTGCGTTCGACCCCGTTCACGTCGATGCCTGAGGGCCAGGTCTCGCTACAATCGACACTCGCGGACGGAGATGGTGCGAGCACGACGATGCGGTTTGGCGGGAGCCCCAGTGGCGCCAGTGATGAGCGCCAGATGACATGGGAGACGACGGCGAATCTTCAGCTCATTCGAGCCTCGTCATCGGCACATCGTGTTACGCTCGCAGCGGATTCACGCCTCGACAGGTACTCGCAGCAGTCTGGGCTTGGAGGATTCGGCTCTTTCATCTTTGCGTCGCTCAGCGACGTCGAGCAGAACATGCCGTCCACATTCCTCCGCACGGTCTCTCGTCCGCGGGAAACGGGAACTGCGTGGAATGCGTTTGCCTCGATCGGCGACCTCTGGCGCGCGTCCAACCGCTTGCAGGTGATGTACGGAGCCCGGGTTGAGGGCACAGCGTTTCTCGATGCTCCATCATTCAATGCAACGCTCTGGCGCGCGCTTGGCACACGGAATGATCACGTTCCGAATTCGGTGCACATCAGTCCTCGGTTCGGGTTTACATGGATGCGCGATGATGCGTCCATCGGCAATCGATCCGGCGATCTTGGGCGTTTTGCCTGGTCCACCGCAAGTTTTCTTCGCGGTGGCATTGGCGAGTTTCGTTCATTCACTCCGGCTACGCTCCTTGCCGGCGCGCGGAGCTCGAGCGGTCTTGCCGGAGAGCGTGAAACCATCACCTGTGTCGGCGGTGCCGCGCCAAGACCGCGCTGGTCGGAGTATGTCGGGAACCCGGGCGCAATTCCTTCTGCGTGCATCAATGCGACTGGCCTGTCCGACCGAAGCCTGCCTGTGCAGCTCATCGACGAAGCCTACGCAACCCCGCACAGCTGGCGCGCCAACCTCGCGTACTCGTCGCAAGTGCGGGCGCTCGTATACTCGATCGAAGGGACGTATTCGCTGAATGTCGAGCAACCCGGCTCGCGTGACCTGAACCTCGTCGCGCAACCGCGATTCGTTCTTGCGGATGAAGGCGGTCGTCCGGTATTCGTCTCTCCCGCGGCGATCGATCCTGCCAGCGGTCGTTTGTCCACGCCGTCTGCTCGGCGCGAGGCAGCATTCGGGCGGGTGGTGGATCACACATCAGACGCCCGCTCGGTCAGCCGGCAGGTGACGTTCGTGCTCAGACCCGATCTCAGCCGGCTCGGCGCCGGCTATATCTCGTTCGCGTATACGCTCGCGGACGTGCGCGCGCGCGCGCGCGGTTTTGATGCACCAACCTTTGGTGGGCCTGACGTCATGGAGTGGTCACGCGGCGACCTCGATACGCGTCATCAGCTGTTGTTTTCCGCGGGCTACTCAGGGAACGTCGTCAGCGCGACGCTTCAGATGCGCGCATCGTCCGGAATGCCATTCACTCCGCTGATCGGCACTGACGTCAACGGCGATGGGCTTGCCAATGACCGCGCGTTCATCGTGGACCCGTCACGTGCCAGCGACCAGGAGCTCGCGAGGGGAATGAGCGAGCTGCTTCGCAGCGCCTCCTCAAATGTCCGATCCTGTCTCCAGCGACAATTGGGAACTGCGGCGGGAAGAGCGAGCTGCGAGAGTCCGTGGGCCGCCTCAGCCAACGCGCAGCTGAGTCTTTCCGGCCGAGCCTTTGGATTCAGACGACTGAACATGGTATCACTGAATCTCACGAATCCGCTTGCGGGGCTCGACTATGCATTGCACGGCGCGAACGCGCTGCGTGGTTGGGGCGTGATCGCCCAGCCCGATCCCGTGCTGTACACGGCACGTAGCTTCCAGTCAGATCACGACCGCTTCGTGTACGTCGTCAATCCGCGTTTTGGCACGACGACGGCTGCGCGGTCAACAGTGCGGTCGCCCTTTCGGCTTACGCTGGACGCGTCGTTTGCACTTGGCCCGAGCGTTCCCGAGCAGCAACTCGACCGCTGGCTCAGACCAGGCCGCGGCGGGCGTCCGGGCTCGCGACTCAGCTCGACCGACCTGAGGCGTCGGTATGCACGCACCGTTCCCGACCCATACGACGCGGTCCTTCAGGAGGATGATTCCCTGCTGCTCACTCGCGCACAGTTCGATGACATTCAAGCCGTGCGCCAGCGTTATCGTACACGCATTGATTCCTTGTGGAACAGGCTAGCCGTGGCGTTCGCTGCCGCGAGCGACGATCTCGACGTCGCGACTCTGCTCGCACGACAGAACACCGCGACGGACGAGGCATGGGAGCTCACCCGCCTTGACGTCCGTGCCACCCTGCCCACGGTCCTGTCGCCGCAACAACTGAGGATGCTGCCAACGACTGCTGCGATGTTTCTCAACGCCAGAGAGCCAATTCGCGGCATTCGGATGTCGATGGATAGTCGACCTTAGCGGACGGTGTGGCCCACATGTGAAAAAGGACCTTGTATCTCGCCCTTTGCATGTTTGCTGCGACTCTGCCGTCACCGGAAGGCGAATGGTATCTGATCACGAAGTGGCAATGGTACAACGAAGACCTCGAACGCGCACCGCTGACCGGGAGGGTGTTGGCGAGAGGCGCGATCTCCTTTGCGGCGTGGAATCTACCGATCCGATGATGCGACATCGAGGCGGAGCTCAAACGAACTCGCGAGGATCGATGATACGCAGCACGGAGCTGATCCCCGGCTGATTGAACCCCTTGTACCCCTGATTCCGCTCGAGATTCTCGAGGTGCGAGCCAATCGCTCCACGCTCGCGAAATTCCGCCGCCGCATCCGCCGAGAGCAGCCCATCACGCACGAGACGATCAAGACGCTCGGCGCGAACCGGCCACCACTCACCCACCGTGAGCTCCTGATACAGATGCGGAAAGTTCGAGAACGGCGTCATCATCTCGACGCCCGCCGCGTTCAATTGCGCACGCAGCGCAACTTGGTCGTACATGCACTCAAGGTGATTCAGCCCGGCTTCCAACAACGATTCGCCGTGCAACGCGCACCACAATCCAGCACGCCGTAATTCTGGAAGCGGCGCGAGTACCGAATGCGCGAAGTCTCCGGTGAGCTCCTCGGGCGCAAGATCAATGTCGGCGAAGATGACGGTGCCGAGTTGCGGATGCTCGAGAATCTGCGAGCCCCATCCCGCCTCCGCGCCTGCGTAAAACCGCTCGCGGCACACGAAGCCAAGCAACTCGAGCGTGCCGATTGTTCGGTGAAACCATTCGCGCGACGCATCATACGTGTGATGATCGTCGTTCGACCAGCCGAGACCGAGGACGTCCTGTCGTGCCTTCTGGAGACTCCCGGCGCTGTTCCGGCCCTCCCAGTAGCTCCGTTCGGCGCGAAGGAACAGGTCGCACGTCCACGGCGCGCCGAGGTCGTCGATGGCGCGCTGAATCAACGCATCCGTGTGATCGAAGCTGTCGGTCGGATCGCTGAACTCGCGCTCGCGATGCAGAAAGTGCTCGAGATGCGTGTTCCGCGCGGCGAGTTGTGCGTCCGGGTGAACTGGAATCTGAAATCCGACGTGCCCGTGACGCTCGACGACGAAGAAGCCGGCATCGGGCGCGCTCCAGGCGCGGACGCGACGATAGATACCATCCGCCTGACCGTCGACGGATGCGTCGATGTCATTGGCCTCGACAAACTCTGCCACCGATTCGACGGTCATGGCCAACGCGATCTCGGTGCCTTGCGACAGGATGATATCCGGGAAGAGCCCCTTGTCATGCCGCGCCACCACGACGTCTTCGACGTAGATCTGGAATCCGGCGTCGGTGAGCTGATGCTCGAGCGACGGGCTCGTGGGGACGATGATGTGATCGAGCACGTCGATCATGCGAATGCCGGTTCGATCCAACAGGCGCTGGGAAAATGCCGCGGCATCAGGACAGCGCCACAAGGCATCCTGCGTGAGCGAACGCACGAGCGCGTCGGCCGCGCAGGCGCGCACGAACAGCTTGCCGGGATTCATGATGCCGGTGGGGTCCAACGCACGTTGGATCGCGCGCATGGCATCGATACAGTCACCGTGCTCGACGACCAGCGAATCCATCTTGCCGAGTCCGATGCCGTGCTCGCCGGTACACGTGCCCCCGAGTGCTACGGCTCTGGCGGCAAGGCGCGTGATGATCCGCGTCGCTTGCGCGCGCTCGTCGGGATTGTCGGGATTGACGAGCAGCAGGAGATGAAAATTTCCATCGCCGACATGACCGACGAGTGGTGGCGAGAGTCCTTCGCGCGCGACGTCCGCTCGTGTCTCGCGGATACAGTCGGCAAGCGCCGACACTGGGACGCACGCGTCCGTCGCCCACGCGCGCGATCCCGGGCGGGAAGCCAAGCCCGCGTAGAAGGCCCGGTGCCGCGCGCGCCACAACCGTTCGCGCTCGTCGGCGGCAGTCGCCCAGCGACAGGTGCCCTCCATGCGCTCGATGAGCTCGCGCACAACTTCGATCTGTTCGTCGGCCACGATCCGCGAATTCGCGTGCAGCTCCAGGAACACCGTTGGCAGGAGCGCGAGGTCGAGACCTTCGGAGGCATTGAGCGTGGCGATGGTGATCGCGTCGATGAGCTCCATGCGCGCGAGGTTCGCGCCGCTCTGCAGCAACAGGACGACAGCGTCAACAGCGACGTCGATTGAGGAAAAGGCGCAGACTGCCGCGACGATCACGTCGGGCACAGGATGGAGGCGTAACGTCAACTCGGTGATGATACCGAGCGTCCCCTCAGAACCGATGAACAACCGCGTAAGATCGTATCCCGCTGCGGATTTACGGGCGCGCCCGCCGGTCCTGATGACCGTGCCGTCGGCCAGTACGACGGTCATGCCCAACACGTTCTCGCGCATAGTGCCGTAGCGCACCGACGTGGTGCCGGACGCCGCGGTCGCGGCCATGCCGCCGAGCGTTGCATCGGCGCCCGGGTCGACATAGAAGGTGGTGCCGGTACCACCTAACGCGCGCTCCAACTGTAGTCGCGTGACTCCCGCGTCCACGGTGACGTCGAGATCCACCGCGCTCACGCGCGAAATTGTGTTCATCAACGACAGGTCGAAGGAGACGCCGCCATGCACGGTACAGACCTGGCCCTCGAGCGATGATCCAGCACCATACGGAATGACTGGCGCGTCGAACGCGTGACAGACTCGCACGAGCCGGCTGACTTCTTCCGTGGACTCGGGATAGATCACCACGTGGGGCAGCATCGCGGGATGATGTCCTTCACCACGTCCGTGTTGTTCGAGCACGGACGCACTGGTCGTTATGCGATCGCCGACAATTGCGCCGAGGGCTGCGATCAGTTCCGGCACGTTCATTCAGGCGGCTCTCCCGTGCGGCGACAGGATGCGCAACGCCAGGCGCTCCGCCGCGATCGCTGGTGGAATGTTTTCGGCGACGGAGAGCGCGAGCACGCGCAGGGTTGTCTCCCGAATTCGCTCGAGCGCGGCGGTCGCCTGCGCTTCGGTCCAGTCGCAGATTTCGCGAGTGCCGTCGATGATGCCGCCGGCACTCGCCACGAAATCGGGGACGTGGAGAATGCCGCGCTCCGAGAGCAGCGTGGCCGGGGCGCCGTCGCGAAACTGGTTGTTGGCGGCGCCCACGACGGCGCGGACGCGTAACCGGTCCACGGTGTCGACGCTGATGATCGCACCCAGCGCACAGGGCGCGAAGATGTCCGCGTCGGCGTCGAGAATGGCGTCTGGCGAAACGGCCCGCGCGCCGAACATGGAGACCACGCGATGCACGCGCTCTGCATCGATGTCCGCGACGATCAATGAAGCGCCGGACGCGGCGAGCTCCTGGGCGAGGTGAAAGCCGACATTCCCGCAGCCCTGCAGCGCGATCGTTCGTCCGCGCAGGTCGTCGCTGCCCCAGAGAAACTGCGCCGCCGCCCGCATGGCTTGCATCACACCACGCGCTGTCGACGGAGATGGATCCGTCGTTCCTGCGGCGTATGGCGTCTCGCGCCGAATGATGGCCATGTCGGCGGGGCTCGTGCCGACGTCCTCGCCCGTGATGAAAGAGCCTTTGAGTTCATCGATGAACCGGCCATGCGTCTGGAACAGGGCAGACCGATCAACGGTTCTGGTGTCTCCGACAATGACCGCCTTTCCGCCGCCAAAGGGCACGCCGGCCAGGGCGGCTTTGAGGCTCATGGCGCGGGAGAGTCGCAACGCGTCCTCGAGCGCTGCTTGCGCTGAGGCGTATTGCATGAGACGTGTGCCGCCGACGGCCGGTCCGAGCCGGGTGCTATGCACGGCAATGAAGCCGTGATAGCCCGATGCCGAGTCCGTGCACTCCATGACGCGCTCGTGGTCGCCGCTCGCGGTGACCTGCTGGATGTGCATCATCCGATGAACTGCCAGTCAGCGGCGGCTTCAATGCCTGCAACACAAATGACCCGAGGGCGCGTGAACGTCATGTCGCAACGATCGCAGAATTAATGCGCGACGTCGCGGCGTTGAGGCCGTGCGGCACTCAGCGTGGGGCGAATGCATCATTAGATGGTGCAGGGCACCGCGGGCCAACCGACGTGTTCGGATCGATCGGGTGCTACTGTGAAAACGAGGAGCGACGCCATCGTTCCATTCTCAGAACGCTGCTCGAGCATGAATGAGACGGCGGCACTGGCGTCTGGCACCGCGGTCGAACGCTTCATTACATTCGCCAACGATGCCGAACGCACGGCGCGGGTCAGCGAGGTTCTCTCTGTAGCGGCGGCGCGCGGGCCCGTTCGTTCCAGTCCCGTCTGGAGAGGTCGGCGCGTGTCGTGGCAAGTTGGATGTCATGGATCAGACTGAATAAGGAGATTCCTGAGATGTCGTCTCTTCGTGACGCGTGTGATCTAAGGGCCCGCCTGTGCTCACACTTCTTCTTGCTGTCGTTCGCGTCGCGCTTCGTCCTCCACATGCGACTGGTCGTCTCACTATTCGCCGCCATCGCTGGCGCCGCCGTTCAGGGGCGTGCACAACAGGGCGAGCGATTCACCGCCTGGACTCATCCTGATTTTCCCGTGGCCGAGTACAAGGCGCGCCATGCCGCTGTCCTCGCGCAGTTGGGGGACAACGAGGCCTTGCTCGTGCCAAGCAGTGAGGGCACCAGTGGCGGGGAGACCTTTCGGCAGTCGAACGATTTCGAGTACCTCACTGGCCTGGAAGTTCCACGCTCCATTCTGGTCATCGATGGCCGTACGCGACAAACGCTGCTGTTCGTGCCACGTAGCGACATCCGCTTCGAGAGCAGCGCACGTCCGAATGATTTTCCCGGCCGACCGCTGGCCGCGGACCCGGCGCTCCGCGCCCTGAGCGGCGTGGACATCGTTCGGCCCGCGAGCGATCTCGACGAGTTTCTATCCGGCATCGCGGCGCGCGGTGCGCGCGTGTTGATCAACAGCGGGCACCCCGGCCCTCCGGCGGTACCAGCGTTGCCGGTGTTCGCGTCGTCGTCTGCCTTCGTTTCGCCGTCGGCGGGTGAATTACTGGCGGCGGAGCTTCAGCGCGGGCACGCCGGGATCGTTGTTGCCAATGCGTACTCGACGATGGCTTTGCTGCGGATGATCAAGTCCTCGCGCGAGATTGCGATGATGCGCGAGGCCGCCCGTGTGACCATGGTCGCCATCGCGCGTGGCGCTGCGCGCGGGAAGTCCGGCGTGGACGAACGGACGCTGACCGGTGCGTTCAGCGCCGATTGCATGGCGTTGGGTGCGCAACGCGATGCGTTTACGCCGATCATCAAGTCCGGGGCCAATTCGCTCTGGCCCTGGCGTATTCTCGGCGCACACTACGACCGGCGGAACCGCACGATGCAATCCGGTGAACTGGTCATCTATGACGTGGGGTGCGAGCGCGATCACTATGCCAGTGACATGGGGCGCACCTTTCCCGTGGGGGAGCGCTTCACGGCGCGGCAGCGCGACCTGGTGGAAATGGTGCGGCAGATTTCCGACGCGGTCATTGCGGCGGTCAAGCCCGGTGTAACACTGGCCGACCTCCAACGCGTGGCGATGGCAGCGATACCTGAGGCGGCAAGACCGTATATGCAAGCACCGGGATATTTCGGGCATCATCTGGGGCTCGCGCCAGGCGATCTCTCGCTCTCCGACGTTCCGCTGGCTCCGGGGATGATCATCACGGTCGAACCATGGTATTACAACCACCGCGATGAAATTGCCGTCTTCATCGAGGACGAGATCCTCATCACGGCGGCCGGGCACGAGAATCTGACGGCGGCGCTGCCGCGGACCGCCGTAACGTTGGAGGGTCTGAGGGCTGGCAGCGATCCCGCGCTGGTGGATGGCAACTCGATGCGGACCACCACACATGATGGCGTTTTGTCATTTGCACTCGATCGTGCAGCGGGCGTCGTACAGGTGTACGACCTGTTGAACGGCGTCAAGGCCGCCTCCACGCCAGTGTGCCGCGAGCCGGTCTCGGGCGAGCTCTCACCTGACGACGTGTCGTTCGTGGTACGATGTGCACGCGGCAGTGCGCTCTACGTGAATACGGCGTCCTATGCCGTGACGCCTCCGCCGCTGGCCTTCGCGAGCGCGAGTGCCGCGAGAAGCGCGCGCAGAAACGGCGTCCGGAAGAACGAGGTGCTGGTGGTCGGCACCATTCACGCCGCACACCGTACCAGCACACGATACGGGACCGACGTGCTGCGCCGGTTGTTGACGGCCATGCATCCCGACTTTGTTCTTGCGGAGATCGCGCCGAACCGGTTGGACGCCGCCACGCGAGAGTTCGCCGCGTCGGGGAAGATCACCGAGCCGCGCATCGTCCGGTTTCCGGAGTACGTGGACGTGCTCTTCCCGCTCACGAAATCAATGCGGTTCACCATTGTACCGACGGCCGCCTGGAGTCGTCCCAATGGACACGTTTCGAACTGTGGCGCTCGAGGGCATCAAATCTGATACGGGCCGCCGGCTCGAGTGGGCCACGTATCTCCGCGCGATGCAGGTGGAGGATTCGCTCGTGGCACGCCATGGCGCCGACGATCCGTACTTCATCAACTCTGCAGCCTACGATTCCATCGAGACGGCCGCGCACGAGCCGTACGACCGGCTCTTCAACAGTGAGCTCGGACTCGGTGGATGGACCAATATCAATGTGGCGCATTTCGCCAACATTGCCCGCGCGCTCGATGCGCATCGCGGCGAAGGCCGGCGCTTCGTGATCACATATGGGGCGGGGCACAAGGAGTGGATCCTGCGCGCGCTTCGGCAGCGCGACGACATCACTATCCTCGAGGTCGCGCCGTTTCTCGAGCGGATCGGGGCGAAGCGGTGATGCGCGTCACGATACGCCGAGGCTCGGCGGCACCTGTTGCCTCGGCAGATTGCTGGTGTTGCGCCGGCGAATAACACCGCGCTTGCGACGAGAAATGCCACCCCGCGGCCGGACGGTGATCGTCCAAAGGGTACGGGAGTAGTCGTCATCGACGAGGCAATCCGCGAAGCGATCCTCACGGTTTTAGAGCGCACTGGGAGTTCAGTATCGCGCGGCGCATGCAGACGCCATTCGCATGAATGACCTGTGCGAATCCCTCACGAGGTGTATCTCGAATCCGCATTGGTAATTCGCCCCGGCGTGAATGAAGGTTCGCGTATCACAGGACACGTGAACCGAACAACCACACGTGACATGACGAAGGTAGACCTGGCGGACGAGGCCAGCGTGCCTCACTCGGGGACAGCCAACACCGAGGAGTCCACTGTATGAAGACGCTCACCTGGTATGACAATGACTCCGTCGCTGCGGCTCTTGTGAATGCGCATCAGCGGCAACGCCCGATTCTTCTGGATCTCTGGGATACCGTACACATGTGGCATCCACACTTCGTGCTCTTCGACGATCGGTTGAAGGAAGTGCGACGCTTCGTGGGATACTTGCCTCCCACGACATTCATGACGCAGATCACGGTCGGGGTTGGGTTGCTGCACCTGTATCACCGCCGTTTCAGTCAGGCACATACGCTGCTGAACGCGGTGCGCACATCAGGGGCGCCGTCGAACCTCGCGGCGGAAGCGATGTACTGGGAAGGTGTTGCCGCCTATCGCATTCATCGCTCGATCGATGCACTGCGGTCGGTATGGGGCGAGCTCCGGGCGGCGTTCGCGGACACGGACTGGGCTGAACGTGCAGACTGTCTGAATGTCTCGATCCCTGATGAGGGCTTCGATCTGCATGATCCGACGACGATTCGCATTCTCGAGTGCGATGCTGCGCTTCGCGCGCTCGAGGTCAGCGCGAATTCTGTGTCATGACGATAAACCGGCGGGCACCGCATCAACCACGCGCCCGTCAAACAGCGAGACCTCTCGCCCCGCATGTTGTGCATAGCGCGAATCGTGCGTGACCATGCACACCGTGCTTCCGTTCGCGTTCAGCTCGCGCAGCAGCTCCATGACCGCTTCGCCGTTTCGGGAATCCAGATTGCCGGTGGGCTCATCGGCGAGCAGGATCGCCGGATCGCCAGCCACCGCGCGCGCCACGGCAACACGCTGCTGCTGGCCACCGCTCAACTGCGCGGGAAAATGTTTTGCACGGTGCGACATGCCTACGCGCTCGAGCGCAGCATTGACGCGATCCTTTCGCTCGACAGCGGACAGCTCACGATAGGTGAGCGGGAGCTCTACGTTGTCGTATACCGACAGGTCGCCGATCAGGTTGAACGCCTGGAAGATGAAACCGATCTGCAGGTTCCTCACTCGCGCGCGATCGCTTGGCGTCAGCCGCGCAACGGGCTCACCTGCGAGCACGTATTCGCCTGATGTCGGCGCATCGAGCAGGCCAAGAATGGAAAGGAGTGTTGTCTTCCCACATCCTGACGGGCCACTAATCGCCACATACTCGCCTTCCCTGATCTCGAAGTCGACATCCGCGAGCGCGTGCGTCTCGACGTCGTCCGTGTAGAAGACTTTTTGAATGCCGCGAAGGCTGATGAGGGTCTTGCCACTCCCGTTCGTATTCATCGTAAACTCCTTGAGGTCGCTCGTTTACTTGATGCGCACACGTGCGGCATTCGCGTACTGCGACATGTCCGACACGATGATCTTGTCGCCTTTCTGCAACCCGCGAATGATCTCGATCACGTTCACGGAACTACGGCCGAGTGTGACGGGGGTGCGCACGGCGGTCTTCCCGTCGCGGTCCAGCTTGAAGAGTGCGGCCTGTCCTGATCCGGCACTGAATGCAGGACGTCCGCTGTACAACACATTGACCAGCTTCTCGATCACGATCGTGCCGTCCACGCTGAGGTCGGGCACGGCGCCATTAGGCAGCTTGTCGTCAAGCGCGACGTCGACCGTCACACTTCCGCCTTGTGCGGAGGGGTCCTTGCGCGTGACATGACCGACGACGAGTCCATTCCGGGTATCGATCGTCGCCTTTTGACCGAGGGCCACGTCCTTGGCCTGGCTCTCCGGAATGCGCAGCACTGCCTTGAGCTGACCGGGCTGCACCACCTTCGCGAGCGTGGTTCCCTCGGGCACCCATTGCCCGAGCTGCAGCGTGAGATCCTGCAACACACCGGCGTCGGGGACACGCACGTGCAGCGACTGCAAGCGGCTCTCCTGATTGTTCGAAATCGCCTGAAGCTGCGTGACTTGGCCCGCCTGCGTCGAGATCTGCTGTTCGATCGACTCTTCCATCAGCTTCAATCGCTCCTGCTCCACGCGAAGCCGCGTGGTGAACTCCTCGCGCTGGGCATGCTTGGTCTGGAGATCGAAGTCGGAGATCAGCCGTCGCTTGGCGAGTGAATCTCCCGCGGCCGCCTCCTGCGATGCCGTCACAAACTGCGTTTTCGCCGAGGCGACCGTGCCCTGCTGCGTGAGCAACTGGCTGCGAAGGTTGGTGCGAAGGCTCAGTAGATCGCTCTGCGCCTGACGCACCTGCTGCGCCGCCTGCATCGTCTGGATCTGTAAATCAGGATTGCTCAATTCCAGGATGAGGTCACCACTGTTCACGTTCTTTCCCGACTCCGACGCCAGCCGCTCCACCCGTGCGCTCGCCTGCGCGGTGATCCATCGAATGTGCTCGGGGACGAGCGTCCCCGGACCGCGCACCTCGCGCACCACGTCACCTTGCCGCACGCTGTCGATCAGCACGGCCGAGCGCTCCACGGTCTGCGCTGCGGGATCGAGGCTCAGTGTCCACGCCGTGACGACGGCGAGCAACACCACGCCGCCGCCAATGAGGAGGTTGCGCCGTGTCTTCTTCGGTGCACTACGTGCGATGTCCATCAGTCACTCGAGTCAGTCGTAACGAAGGGCAGACATCGGATCAACGAGCGCCGCCCGCCGCGCCGGTATGAAGCCCGCCGCGAGCGCAACACAGGCGAGCAACACGACCGCAATGCCCATCGACGCCGGATCCTGCCCCTGAAGCTGGTACAACATCGACTGCGCTGCCCGCCCCGCGCCGAGCGACGCCGCAATTCCGATGACGCCGCCGATGATGAGCATGACCATCACCTGCCGCATCACCAGCTTGCGCACGCGCCGGCCGTCAGCGCCCAACGCCATGCGCACCCCGATCTCGCGCGTTCGCTGCGTCACGGAGTATGACAACACCCCATACAGTCCGATCCCCGCCAACAATGTCGCGAGCAGCGCGAACGCACTTGAGAGGATCGAGATCATACGGTCGAGAAACACGTTCTCCTTCACCTGCTGCGCCATCGTCTTGAGGTTCTCGACGGGGAGGTTCGCGTCGATGCGCTTCATCGTCGTGCGCAGCGTTCCCAACATCTGCTCGGGGGGGAGCGACGTCTTCACATAGTAGTAGAGATCACCGGCGCGGCGGTCTTGACGCCACGGCTGGTAGAACACGGGCGGCACGGAATCCTTCACGGAGCTGTACTTCACGTTCCGCACGAGGCCAACGATCTGGATGTTCAGCGAATCGCTGTCGCCGTCACCCATGAACTTGCCGACGACGTCCTTGCCGAGCTTGAACTTCCGGGCGAACTCCTCGTTCACGATCGCGACGCGCTGTGCCCCCGCGATATCCGCATCGGTGAATTCGCGTCCGGCGAGCATTCGCACGTCGAAGTTCTTGAAGAAGTCGCTGCCTATGGCATTGAAGCGAGAGCCGCAGTCGACATCGGGTCCACACACGTATCCCTGCACGTGGACGTTGTTCCCCCAATTGTCGCCGGCGAGGAGCGGCACCATGCCCTCGGTGACCGCCTCGACCCCTGGAATACTGGCCACTTCCTGATGTACCCGATTGAACAGGACCGCGCGCTGTGCGGAGTCGTACCCTGTCCGCGCGGGATTTATCTGGAACGTCGCAATGCCCTCCACCGTCAACCCCAGGTCCACTCGGGTCACATTCATGAGGCTCTTGAGAAAGAGCGCGGACATGATGAGCAGTCCCATCGACAGCGCGATCTGCGCCGTGACCAATCCGGCGCGAAAGCGCGCCGCCGCGCGGCCTCCGGCAATCTGTCCGGTGCCGGCGCGAATTGCGGTAATGAGATCGCTGCGCGTGCTGTGCATCGCCGGGAACAATCCGAAAAGGATGCCCGTCGCGATGCTGAGCACCAGTGAAAACACAAGCACCGGCACGCTGACCGAAAACTGCATCGTCTCGGCGGCCTCCGGCGGGAGGAGCGATGCGATGACGTTGAGCGTCCACTGCGCAACGAGGAGCGACGCAAGGCCTCCCACGATGGCCAGCATGACACTCTCGGTGAGCAGCAGAGTCACGAGGCGGCGGCGTGTTGCGCCAAGTGCGAGACGGACACCCATTTCCGTGGCGCGACCTGCACCTCGCGACAGCAAAAGGTTGGCGATGTTCGCACACGCGATGAGCAGCACGACGCCGGTCACCGAGAAGAGCAGCATGATCGGTGTCTTCGCTTCGCGATGGATGCGGCTCTGGCCGCGAGCGCCGGGTGCAAGAAGAATCTTCTTGTTCTTGAACTCGACCATTGTGCGGTCGCTCATGCCCTTTTGCAGCGGCGCTTCCACGTCGGAGAGGAGGGGACTGAAGATCGCGTTGGCGGCCGTCGCGGCAGACTGGATCGTCATGCCTGGCTTGAGCCGCGCGAACAGGTACACCCAATAACTGCGGCGATCTTCCCACCGTGTGAAGCCCTGGACGACGCCGCGCATCGTCATCGGGACAAACACCACCGGCCGGCTTCCCGCCGTGGTGCCGTTGAAGTTCTCCGGTGCCACGCCGACGATGTTGAATGCTTTTCCATTGATGACAATCGACTGGCCGACGATGGCTTCGTCCTTGCCGAACTTGTCTTCCCAGAACTGATAGCTGATCACGGCCACGAAGTGTGCGCCAATCGTCTTGTCGTCATCGACCGTGAGAAGCCTACCCTTCGCCGCGTTGAGGCCAAGCACGGGGAAGTACGAGCCGCTCACGAGTGCCCCGTCGCCGGTCATCGGCTCGTTGCGAACGCCGAGCGACACTCCGGTGATGCGATGCGCGGCCAGCATGTACGGTGAGTTGCCCGCCTTCTCGAGATCGCGGAACATCGCGTAACTGAACACTTCATCGCATCCGCCAGACTGGTTGCACGAGTCGGAGCCTGGCATTGGCCCCGGTGCCTTGAGGTTCACGAGGCGATTCGGCTCCTGCACATCGAGCGGATGCCTGAGGAGTTGGTCGAACATCGAGAAGATCGCCGCATTTGCACCGATACCGAGTGCCAATGAGAGGATCGCGATCGCCGTCACGAACGGCGTCTTGAGCAACATCCGGGCGGCGAGCTTGATGTTTCGCATCGGAGGGCGGGGGAGGGGCGGTCGAATCGACGATGTCCCCGTTGGACATGCGGCACGCGGCAAAGGTTCGACTCGTTTTCGCCTACGGGAACCGATTGCCGATGGTTTCGCTCTGACCGGCACCTTCTATTGAGGAGCGGTGCAGATGCTCGTGACGGAGAAGTACAGGACGACAATATTCGCCGGGGCGTCGACGACGTCGCGCGGGAATCAGTTCGGTGACTTGTATCGTATCGTGATGCCGAACACCGGTGTGACGGTGCATGCGTTTACACTCTGACACCAATGCCTCGATTCGCGCGACACGCGGGTGACGGTGCTGCCGGCGCTCCCGGCGGCGTTGACGTTTCGGGACTATGCGGAGGGCAACGACCCGTCGCTGGCGGCGATGTTGCCGATGGTCGCCGCGTTTCTGAAAGGCGCGATGAACGTAACATCCCATCTCGGCGCAGTGTCACGCGCGTCCGTCATGGCCTTCGTGAGAAACTCTCCGCTGTATTTGCTTCTGGCCCGAGCCGTTTCAGACCTCTGCTCGTCGTCGGTACACATCGGTACTGAGATATTTCAGGCCAGAATCCACCAGCAGCGTGGCAATTCTCGCATCTGGTCCCAATCGGTCTCCGAGTCGGATGGCGCCGACGACATTGGCTCCTGACGACGTGCCGGCAAAGAGACCTTCTTCCCGCGCCAGCCGTCGAGCCATCGCCTCCGCATCGTTGGTCGAAACCGGAATGATCTCATCCACCACGCTCGAATCCCACAGCGGGGGCACATAGCCGATTCCGATTCCTTCAATCTTGTGCGCCCCGGGCCGGCCACCAGAAAGTATTGCCGATTCGCCCGGCTCAACGGCAATCATTCGAACGCCGGGATGATGGCGTCTCAGCGCAATCGAAACGCCGCGCAGCGAGTGTCCC